>CAKSXP010000006.1 GCA_934515035.1 uncultured Oscillospiraceae bacterium | reverse complement strand
ATGTATCTGTATGACCTGAAAGTAAGCCCGGAATATCGCGGGCAGCATGTAGGAAAGCTGCTGATACAAAAGGCAAAAGAGACGGCGGTCAGGAAGGGGTATCGGGGACTTTATACGCAGGGACAGGACAACAATCCCGGGGCATGCCTGTTTTACCTCAATTCAGGCTTTTATATCGGCGGTCTTGACACGAATATTTACCGCCATACAAAGCAGGAGGGCAAGGTGGATATTATTTTCTACTGCGAGGCCGGAGACTGAACCCGGACCATATGAAAAAAGCTCCGGAACCATACGGTTCCGGAGCTTCCTGTTTTTTTGCGGTATGGGCGAATCTGCACATGTGCCTGCTGCGGGCCGAGCCGTTATCAGGCCGTGCGCGGCCGCGTTATTCCCAGCCCGGCGGCGCGTTGAGAAAAATGTTGACCATATCGCAGACGCTCTCGTCGCCGCGGGTCGAATATACGCTGAACCAATAGCACCCGCAGGTCAGGTCGTCGAGCGAGCCGAGTGAAAAGCGCGTTACATATCCGCGCTTTTTCGCTTCCTCACGGCTGCACCGGGCGAAGGGCTGCTTTGCCTTACGCCAGTCCCATGTGTAGACGTCTGCGTCCTCCGCAAGCCTTATGCGCGTGCCGTCGCTTACGGAGCTTATTTCACCGCCGTATACAAGGTTCGTCAGAAGTCCCTGCTTATCCGCATCCTCCAGCCCGTTTATTGTAAGACAGCCGTCGGCGGCAGTCAGATACATATCAATGGACGGTGTGCCGTCGGTGATAGGGACCCTGAACATTGCGTAGGTGCCGATGGACAGCCCGGTTTTTATCGGGTTTCCGGCGGCGTGGATATCGTTCACGTCGACAAGGCGGACGACGACCCCGCGCTCGTCAAACACGGGAGAGAAAAAGTATTCGCCCAAACAGGGATAGGGATCGTACTCGGGCGCAAACTGAAGCCGCCAGACGCTTTCGGCAACGTCATAGGTTTTTTCGCGGGAGCGGACGAACATCGTCATGCGGTAGCCTGTCGGAGACTCCGGCGCTTCACAGAAACCGGTTATAAGTCCGATATCAAGGTCCCCGGCGCTTTCGAATTCAAGACCGTTGAAGCTGTTCACGGCTCACTCCCAACCCGGCACGTCGTTGAGAAATACCTTTACGACGTCAAACATGCTCTCGTCTCCGCGTGTAGAATAGAAGTTTATCCAATAGCAGTTTTTCGCCGCGTCCTCAAGAGAACCGACGGAGAAATGACGGACATATCCGCGCTTGTCAAATTCCTCCTGCGTACATTTAGCAAAGGGCTGCTTTGCGCTCGACCAGTCCCAGGTGTATACGACGGCGTCCGGCGCGAGAGGATAGGAAAAACCGTCGTACAGCTCCGGTATGCGCCCCTTGTGCAGAACCGTTACGATGTCATCCCGATGCTTTTCATAGCCGTGCAGAACAACGCGGCCGTCCTCGATCCTGAGAATATCACGGATAAGGGGCGTATTTTCGGTTATCTGCTTCTGGAACATTGCGTATGTACCGATGGTCATGCCGGTCTGCACGGGGCATCCCTCGGTATAGAGGTCATATGCCTTCATGCCGGTTATGACTCCGTTTTCGTCAAAGCTGACGTTGAAGTTGATCTCGCCAAGGCAGGGATAGGGAAAGAACGCCGGTGAAAACTGGAGGTCATAAACCTCCTTTACCGTATCGAATTCCAGGATCTCGTCGCGGACGAGAAGCTCGGCCTTGTATCCCGTGGGATACTCGGGCGACTGTTTCAGAGAGTAGATGATGCCGATGACAATGTCGCCGGCGGTGTATCTGTTTGCCATTGTAAGCTCCTTTCACGATTTCACAAGATATAAAAATACGGCGGCAGATGTGACGTGTCGTTCATCTGCCGCCGTGCTTTGTTTATTTCTCCAGGTAGCTGACAAGCAGTTCGTGGAGCAGATCGTCGCGGTCGATTTTTGTTATCAGGCTGCGGGCATTATTGTAATTCGTGATGTATGTCGGATCCTCGGAGAGAATGTATCCGACGAGCTGGTTGATCGGGTTGTAGCCCTTTATCATGAGGGAGTTATTCACAGAGGACAAGATCTCCTTGATCTCGGTCTTGTTGTCTATGACACTGAATTTTCTTGTTGCATCCTCCATAAAAAGACCCTCCTTTGACGAGTAAAATAGAACTGTATCTGAACAAGTTATATTATAGCAAAATTTGAAAAACTGTAAAGGCGTTTAATATTACTATTCAGTTACATTTTTACTCAAAAGAGTTTATCTTATTACAGCTCCGTTAACTTTTTCGAGAGCGTGCAGTACCGCGGCGACGGTCTCCTCCGCGTGATCGTCGGTGAGCGTCTGGTCCTTGGCGCGCATCACGAGGGAGAAAGCGACGCTCTTTTTCCCGGCCGGGATGGGCGCACCGGTGTAGACGTCGAACAGGACGCAGCTTTCCAAATACTCTCCGCCGTTCTGCATGATGGTGTTTTCAAGCTCCGCCGCGGGAATGCCGGCGTCGCAGACGAGCGCGATGTCGCGGGTGACGGCGGGGAAACGCGGCAGAGGAACATAGCTGGGCTCGGGTCCGCGGCAGGCCATGAGCTCATTGAAGCCGAGCTCGACGGCGCAGACCTCGCGGTCGATGCCGTAGTTCTCGCAGACGAGGGGGTGGACCTGACCCATCACGCCGAGAAGCGTATCTCCGGAGAAGATCTCCGCACAGCGCCCGGGATGATAGGAGGGGTTGTTTTTCTGCGCGCGGAATGTCACATCGGGGATGCGCAGTGCGTTCAGGAGCGCAAGGACCTCGCCCTTGACGGAGAAAAAGTCCGCGCCCTTGCCGTATACGCCCATGGTGAGGATGGCGTGCTCATCGGCAAGGTCCTGCCCCTCAACGGGCAGATAGACCGTCGCAAGCTCATAGAGCTTGACGTCGGGATTGCGCTTTGCGTGGTTGGTGGCAAGAACGTCGAGCATGGAGGGCAGAGAGACCGTGCGCATGACGCTCGTGTCCTCGCCGAGCGGGTTGAGGATCGTGAAAGCGTTTCGCTTTTCGGAATCCTGAGGCAGACGGATCTTGTCCCATGCGCTGCGGCTGCCGAAGGAATATGTCATGATCTCGTAATAGCCCATGCCGCGGCAGAGCTGCGCGATCCTACGCTCGGTCCTCTGCTTGTCGTTGTATCCGCCCTGAGCGGTCACGCCCTTGAACACGGTGGGGGCGATCTTGTCATAGCCGTAGAAGCGGGCGACTTCCTCGGCGATGTCGGCAAAGCCCTCGATGTCGCTGCGCCAGCTGGGAACGGTTATAACGTCGTTTTCAACGGTGAAGTCGAGAGAGCGCAGAACGTCGATCATGAACTGCTTGTCAATGTCGGTGCCCAGCAGGGCATTGACGCGGTCGGGACGCAGAGGAAGCGTCAGGGGCTTTGACTCCGCGGCGATGACGTCGATGCAGCCGGGGATGACCTCGCCCGCGCCGAGCAGCTCGACAAGCTCGCAGGCGCGCTCGACAGCGGGCATGGTGTTGAGCGGGTCAAGACCCTTTTCATAGCGGGAAGAGGCGTCCGTGCGCATGCCGAGCGCAAGGCCGGTGCGGCGGACGGAAATGCCGTTGAAGTTTGCCGACTCGAAAACGATGGTGTTGGTGGCGTCCGTTATCTCGCTGTTGCCGCCGCCCATAACGCCGGCAACGCCTATCGGTTTTGACTCATCGGCGATGACGAGCATTTCGGGCGTCAGCCTGCGGGCGTTGCCGTCGAGTGTTTCGAGCGTTTCGCCCTCGTTTGCGCGGCGGACAATGATCTTTCCGCCGCCGACGCAGGTGTAATCGAAAGCGTGCATCGGCTGGCCGTATTCGAGCATAACATAGTTTGTGATGTCGACGATATTGTTGATCGGGCGGACTCCGCTGGCTCTCAGCCTGCGGCGCATCCACAGCGGGGACGGCTTTATCTGAATGTTGCGTATCATGCGGGCCGTATAGCGCGGGCAGAGCACGGGATCGGTTATCTCAACGGAGAGGTGATCGGTTATGACATCGCTGCCGGAGGCGTGAACGGCCGGCGTGTGGAGCTTGAGCTCCGTGCCGAAGGTCGCCGCGCTCTCGCGTGCAAGGCCGCGGATGGACAGGCAGTCGGGACGGTTGTTGGTGATCTCGAACTCAACGATGCTGTCGCCGAGGCCGACGATGGGAACAACGTCCTCGCCGGGAGTGAGCTTTCCGGCAAGATCGGGGTCGTCGCTCAGAACGAAGATGCCGTCCTCGATAGCATAGGGGAAGTCGTGAAGATCAAGCCCCAGCTCCTTGAGAGAGCAGAGCATGCCGTTGGAGACGACGCCGCGCAGCTTTCCGGCGGTTATATGGACACCGCCGGGGAGCCATGAATCATCCTTTGCGGCGGGAACATAGTCTCCGACCTTCAGGTTCTGGGCGCCGGTCACGATCTGGACCGGCTCGGTCTCGCCGAGGTCCATCATGCAGATCCACATATGGTCGGAATCGGGGTGGCGCTTAAGGCTGAGGACCTTGCCGACGACGACGTTCTTTATCTCGCTGCCCGAGACCTCCCAGTTCTCGACCTTGGAGCCGGACATGGTCATACGGTCGCAGTATTCCTTATCGGAACAGTTTATCTCAGTAAGCTCGCTGAGCCATTCTCTTGAAAGTTTCATTGATATATCCCCCTTTAGAACTGTGCGAGGAAGCGCACGTCGTTTTCATAGACCAGACGAAGATCGCTGATATTGAAGCGGCGCATCGCCATGCGCTCAAGACCGCAGCCAAAGGCCCAGCCGGAATATACCTCGGGGTCGATGCCGCAGCCGGCAAGGACCTTGGGGTGGACCATTCCGGCACCGAGCAGTTCTATCCAGCCCTCGCCCTTGCAGACGGAGCAGCCCTTGCCGCCGCACTCGAAGCACTGGATGTCCATCTCGCAGCTCGGCTCGGTGAAGTTGAAGTGATGGGGGCGGAAGCGGGTCTTGGTGCCCTTTCCGTAAAGCCGCTCGACCAGAGTGTTGAGCGTTCCCTTCAGATCGCCCATGGTTATGCCCTTGTCAACGACAAGGCCCTCGATCTGGTGGAACATCGGGCTGTGCGTCGCATCGACCTCGTCCTTGCGGTAGACGCGGCCGGGGGCGATGATGCGGATGGGAAGGGGCTGCGTTTCCATGACGCGCGCCTGGCAGGGAGAGGTCTGGCAGCGCAGATGGACCTTTTCGTCCTCGGTGATATAGAAGGTGTCGGTCCACTCGCGGACGGTGTGGCCCTCGGGAATGTTCAGCTTGTCGAAGTCATAGACGGAAAGCTCGATCTCGGGTCCCTCGGCGATAGTGAAGCCCATGCCGATGAATATCTCCTTGACCTCGTCAAGGACGGAAGTGAGCGGGTGCGCCTTGCCGATGGCTACGGGCGCGGCAGGCAGCGTGACGTCGATAGTCTCGTCCTCGAGCTTCTTTTCCAGAAGCCGGGCGGCGATGTCGGCCCTGCGTTTTTCAAGGTTTTGCTCAAGCTCGGCGCGGATCTGGTTTGCCAGCTGGCCGATGACGGGGCGCTCCTCGGCGGAGAGCTTGCCCATCTGTTTGAGAATGGCGGTGAGCTCGCCCTTCTTTCCGAGATATTTGACCCTGAGGCTTTCAAGTGCGTCGGGCTCGGTTATCTCAACGATAGCTTTTGCGGATTCCTCGCGAAGCCGCTGCAGTTGCTCTTTGATCATTGTATCAGTAACTCCTTCTCAGATTTTTCTGACAGATAAAAAAATACCCTCCGTCCCCTGCATGGGACGAAAGGCAAGCTCCTCCGTGGTACCACCCAAATTCGACGCCGGATGCTGAATATCCGCGCGCCGCACTTTTGCCGCTGTAACGGGCGGTCCCGCCGGGGATTGGCCGGAGCTCACGGGCGAACCAGGCGCATTCTCCGCGGGAGGCTTTCAGCCGACGGCGCTCCCTCTCTGGCGCGGTATCTGTACGCTATTTTCCCGATCGTTGCGGTTGCGTTATTTTAATTATTTATATCACATCTCGGGCCTCGGTGCAACATTAAATTTTGACAAATATTCTTGCGAATACTATAATAATTTTCAACGTATTCTTTAGTGACCGGCGCGGGCATCCGCCGGTTTCCGGAAAGGAAAAGCTCATGAAAACCTATAAAGACGTCTTTGTTGAGGAACTTGTTGTGCGCCAGCGTCCGCTTATGGTCGCGCTGCTGAAGGCGGGGATAGTCGTCCTGGCGATCATACTGACGATCGCGTTCTATTTTCTGACGGGACTGCTGGGCCAATATGGCTCCGCGCTGTTTCCGGCGCTGTTCGCCGTTGTGTGCATAGCCGCGTTTCTCGGCTTCCGCTTTCTCGGCCTTGAATACGAGTATTCGTTTTACAGCGGCGACGTTGACATCGATAAGATAATCGGCAAACGCAAGAGATCGACCGTTATGTCCTTCAACTGCCGCGACGTTGAGCTTATGGCACCGTATTCGGAGAAATATGACAAAGAGCTTGAGAACGCGGAGATCCTCGACGCACGCGGAAGCGGCGCGGGAGAGCGCGACTGGATCGCTCTCATCAAAAGCGAAACGGGGGAGAAAAAGGTGCTGGCTTTTTCGCCGTCGGACAGGATGCTCGACGCCTTCAGGCAGTATGTCCGCGGAGGAAAGCTCAAAGAGGAGTAAAGCGCGATGAAACTTTCAGACTCAAAGCTGATGAGAAATGCCGACAATGTTGCCATCAACGTTGTCGGCATACCTTCAACACTGCTGATGACAAACGCCGCCCGGCACGTTGCCGACGCCGCGGAGAACGCCGCGCGGAAGAGGCACGCCTATATCTTCTGCGGCAGCGGGAATAACGGGGGCGACGGAGTTGCCGCCGCGATGTTCCTGATGCGAAAGGGCTTTATAGTGCGCGTCCTGCTGGTCGGCTCGCGCGGAAAAATGACGGCGGATACCAAAGAGATGGAGCGCCGGCTGAATGAACTGGGCGGAAAGGTGGAGCTTTTCGACCCCGGCGAGGACGGCCTTGCCGGAAAGCTCGAAGAAACGGGCGTCATAATCGACGCGATGTTCGGGATCGGACTCAATTCCGCGCTCCGCGGCAGCGGACTGGAAGCGGCACGGATGATAAACGCCTGTTCCGCGCCCGTTGTTGCGGCGGACATAGCCAGCGGAGTCGAGGCCGATTCCGGAAGGATACTCGGCGAGGCCGTGCGCGCCGACGTTACCGTGACATTTTCCATGGCAAAGCCGGGACATCTTGCGGAGCCGGGCTGCACCTGCTGCGGCAGGCTCATAATAGCGGACATCGGTATCCCCGGAGAGATACTGGAGACCTCCGCGACGGAGACATTCGCCGTTACCGGAGAGGATGTTTCGCTCCCGCGCAGAAAAGAGATAAGTCATAAGTCCGATTACGGGAAGCTCTTTATTCTGGGCGGGAGCCTGGGGTATACCGGTGCGCCTTCGATCTGCGCCCATGCGGCGCTGAGGGCGGGCACGGGGCTTGTGTATCTCGGCGTGCCCGAGCGGATATACGACATAACAGCCGTCAAAAATACGGAGGCGATGCCTTTTCCGCTTGCGGACGACGGCGGGGGAAAGCTGTCGTCCCGCGCGCTTGCCGCTGCCGCCGAAAGGCTTGCAGAGTGCGACGTCGGCGTTATCGGCTGCGGTCTCGGCCGTTCGGACGAGCTGACGGAGCTTGTGCAGGCTCTTGCCGCAAACAGCAGAAAACAGCTGGTGATCGACGCGGACGGGCTTTTTGCGCTGGCAGGAGGGCTTTCCGTTCTGGAAAAATGCGCACGGCCCGCGGTGCTGACGCCGCATGAGGGCGAGTTCAGGCGGCTGGGCGGAGTGCTGACGGGCGACCGTCAGGCGGATGCAAGGGCCTTTGCGGAAAAGCACGGCTGCGTTCTGGTGCTCAAGGGTCACAGAACTGTGTGTGCGTTCCCGGACGGAGAGGTTTACATAATCTGTGCGGGCAACGCGGGAATGGCAAAGGGCGGCTCCGGCGATGCTCTGGCCGGCATCCTGGGGGCAATGCTGTGCCAGCTTCCGCTGAAGCGCGCTGTGCTGACGGGGGCGTGGCTGCATGCGCGCGCAGGCGACCTCTGCGCGGAAAAAATGGGTCAATATTCGATGACGGCGAGCGATCTTATCGATACGCTGCCGCAGGCCGAAAAGGAAATTATTGAATGAGGTAAAACATGAGACGAGCATTTTTGTTCGTACTTATGATAAGCCTGCTTCTGCTGGCCGGATGCTCGGCCGGAAGCGGGAACTGGGAAACGGTCGATATGATAAGGCAGGAGCTTCAGGCCGCGGAAATGCTGACGATGCAGGCGCGGGTCTGTACCTCCGACTGTGAATATGTGCTGCAATGCGCCGGCGGGGGAGAAGAATTTACCGTTGTTGTGCTCGAACCGGAGATCATTGCGGGAGTTACCGCAACGGTGCAGAGCGGGGACCTGGTCCTGGACTACGACGGGGTCCAGCTCTCGGCAGGAGAACTGAATTCCGATGGATTGAACCCGGTATCCGCGCTGCCCTGCGTCGCGGATACGCTGACGAACGGCTTCCAGACGCTGGTATGGCGGGAGGAAATGCTCGGCATCGAGTGCATCACCGCGCAGTTCCGGGTCTCCGACGAGACGGTGCTGACGGTATGGATCGATCCGGAGCTTCACGCGCCCGTGTATGCGGAGCTTGACAACGGTGGTAAAGTGGTAGTGTCCTGTATATACGATATGTGGATCAGAGGTTGACATAATATGAATGAACTGAAGAAAAGGACCTGGGCGGAGATAAGCCTGGAGAACATAAAGCATAATTACCTGAACATGCGCGCGCAATTGCCCGAGGGCTGCCGTTTTCTCGGAGTGGTGAAGGCCGATGCCTATGGGCACGGGGCCGCGCGGGTAGCTGCGATGCTCGAACAGGAGGGCTGCGACTATCTTGCCGTTGCCTGTATTGACGAGGCGGCAAAGCTGCGCGCCTGCGGGATAACGCTTCCGATACTGATACTCGGACCCAGCCCGGTGGAGTGCACCCGGCGCCTTGCGGAGCTGAGGATAACTCAGGCAGTCGGCGACATACAGACCGCGCGGGAGTATTCCCGTATGCTGGAGGGCACGGGTCTTGCGCTGAAAGTACATATGAAGCTTGAGACCGGCATGGGGCGCACGGGCTTCCGCGCCTGTGACGAAGAAGCCTTTGAAGAGATAAAAGAGGCAGTCGGCCTGCCAAATCTGATTTACGAGGGAGTTTTTACGCATTTTGCGGTTTCGGACGAATTTGGCGACGGCTTTACGGATATACAGTTTGGCCGCTTTCTGGATACGATCGGGCGCATTGAGCGCGAGACCGGACATCACTTTGAAATCCGCCATTGCACAAACAGCGGAGCTATGATAAACTATGAAAAAACGTATCTGGACATGGTGCGGCCCGGCATCGCGCTTTACGGATGCTATCCCGCCGCGGAGCACGGAAAGCTCGATCTGCGCCCGGCCATGCAGCTTCGCAGCCGCATAGCCGTAATAACGGAGCATAAGGCCGGGGACAGCATAAGCTATGGCAGAACGTTTGTCGCGCAGCGCGATATGCGCATTGCCGTGCTGCCGGTCGGATATGCCGACGGGCTGCACCGAAGTCTCTCCGGCAGACTTGAGGTACTCATAAACGGAAAGCGCTGCAAGCAGCTCGGCCGTATATGCATGGATATGTGCATGGTGGATGTTACCGATGTTCCGGGCGTTAAAGCCGGGGATACCGCAACGGTCTTCGGCCGTGACGGCGGCGAATTTATCCCGGTCGAGGAACTGGCGGAAAAGTGCGGAACGATAAGCTATGAGCTTCTGTGCGCGGTTTCCCCGCGCGTTCCGAGAGTATATGACGACTGATGTATAAAATGCCCTCCGATGTGAGAGAATGATAACAGCGCCCTACATAAGAATATAATGTTACGGGCGACCATCATTCATCGGAGATGATTTACATGAGCGTCGTAAAACGCGGTGACATTTATTACGCAGACCTGAGTCCGGTCGTCGGAAGCGAGCAGGGCGGGATGCGGCCTGTACTGATAGTTCAGAACGACACGGGCAATAAACACAGTCCGACGGTCATTGCCGCGGCCATAACGTCCCAGATCGGCAAGGCGAGACTCCCAACGCATATCGAACTCGGGGCCAAAAGCTATGGCCTGTCGCGGGACAGCGTCATTCTTCTTGAGCAGATACGCACACTGGACAAATCAAGACTCAAGGATAAGATGGGGCGGCTGGATGCGCCGACGATGAACAAAGTCGATAACGCTATCGCAGTCAGCTTCGGTCTTGGCTGAGACAGGAAAAAACGCTCCGAGGAGCGCCGCAAAACGGCGCTCTTCGGGGAAAACAAGGAGCATACATATGAAAAACAGAAAGCTGATAACGATACTTTCGATAGCGCTTGCAGTTGTCATTATCGCTGGGGTGAGCGCATATGCCGCAACATCCTTCGGAACAAGCTCCGATCCGCTCATCACGCTGAGCTATCTTGAAAAAACGCTGACGCCGCAGCTTCTGGAGCAGTTCGGCGATGAACTGGAAACGGCGCTCTCTTCAAGCGGCGGAACGAGTACATACACGGTCGTGACGCTTGCAAAGGGGCAGACGCTTACGGGTGCGGTCGGATGCGAGATCATGCTGCGCATCGGCACTGCCAGCGTCTCGGCCAGCGACTCCCCGGGCCTTGTGGACACGACCGATGCTTCGTCGCTGAACAACGGCTCCGCTCTGAAAACGAACCACCTTTACATGGTCACGATCGGCGGAAACGGAATCAAGGCAACGGCGGCGACCGTCAAGGTGATAGTGCGCGGCTCATATACGATAAGCTGAAGAAACGGCAGGAGCCCGGCTCCCGCCGTACCGGCCTGAATAATCATCCCCCTCCGGGCATATTCTTGTGCGGAGGGGGTGTTTTTTATGAATGGAGAATATCCGGTAATTATAGACGGAAAGAATCAGGGGACGCTTTCGGTATGGAGAGAAGGGCTGATGACTGTCTTTGAGGCCGACTGTGAGGACGTTGAAAGGCTTGTCAGGCTTTCGGTTTTCGGGTCCGACGGCAGCGAGGGCCGCCTTGGCGTCATGATACCGGAGAACGGACGTCTGCGCCTGCGAAAATGCTTCAGCCGTTCCGCGCTGGAGGCGATGCCGGGCAAGATCGAATGTGCCGCGGAGTCGGGAAAAGCCCCGCGGACAGATTCGGCAGCTGATGAAGAGACGGCCGTGCCGGAGGAGGAAAAGAGCGCTCCGGAGCCGGAGTGTGCCGCCGGTCCGGAACCGGAGACAGAGAAAAGAACGGCGGATACGATATGGTTTCCGGTGCCGGAGGGTACGCTTGTCAGCCTTGAAAGTCCGCCGCTGCTGGCCATGCCGTGGCGGGATGGGATAACGGTGGGTGAAGAACGGCTGATCGAGGGCAAAAGGTATGCCGTTATCAGTCCGGATGAGATTGCAATCCCCGCGGAATAATGCTATAATACAGGGACAAAAATGTTTTGGCGTACGTGCCCGGCGTACACGGTGAAAAAACCTGAATGGGGGCGTTTGCTTTGCTGATGACAGAGCTTATTGAAAAGAAACGGGACGGGGAAGTCCTGAGCGATGAAGAGATAAAATGGATGATAACGGAGTATACCGGGGGACGGATCCCGGACTATCAGATGTCCGCTTTCCTTATGGCGACGTACTTCCGCGGTATGACAAAGGATGAGACGCTGTCGCTCACCATGGCGATGCTTCACAGCGGCGAAACGCTGGACCTGTCGTCCATATCCGGCGTAAAAGCCGATAAACACAGCACCGGCGGCGTCGGAGACAAGATATCTCTGATACTCTGTCCGCTGGTGGCCTCTCTCGGCGTGAGAATGGCAAAAATGTCCGGGCGCGGCCTTGGCTTTACGGGCGGAACGCTCGACAAGCTGGAGAGCTTTCCCGGTTTTTCGGTCGAGCTGACGCGCGAACAGTTTTTTGAAAACGTTGAAAACGTAGGCTTTGCGATAGCGGCGCAGACGGCGGACCTCGACCCCGCGGACAAGAAGCTCTATGCCCTGCGCGACGTTACGGCGACCGTCGCCATCAGGCCGATGATCGTCAGCAGCATCATGAGCAAGAAGCTCGCGGCGGGCGCGGACATAATCGTCCTCGACGTCAAGACCGGACGCGGCAGCTTTTGCAGGACGGAGGAAGAGGCATTTGCGCTTGCCCGCGACATGGTCGAGGTCGGAAAAAGCGCGGGCAAAAAGACCGTTGCGATTGTGACGAGCATGGAAGAACCGCTTGGATACAACATCGGCAACGCGCTCGAGGTGCGCGAGGCTATCAGCGTTCTGCGCGGCGAGAGCGGCGGAAACATACTTGAGATATGTCTTGCGCTTGGCGCGAACATCCTGATCGAGGCGGGAAAGGCCGAAAACGAGGCCGATGCCAGGGAAAAACTGCTTGGCGCAATAGCAAGCGGCCGGGCATTATGTAAACTCAAAGAGTTTGTTGCGGCACAGGGAGGAGATCCCGATTCTGTTGATAATACAAAGCTTTTGCCGCAGGCTCACGCAGTGTATGACCTGCTCAGCGATACAGAGGGTTATGTAAACTCGATCAAAGCCGACGATATCGGCCACATCTGCACACAGCTCGGCGGAGGAAGGACCTTTAAGGGACAGACGATCGACCTCTCGGTAGGCATAGTGCTGCGCAAAAAGAGCGGAGACGCCGTGAAGGACGGGGAGTGCCTTGCGGAGATCCACGCAAGAAGCATGGAAGACGCCGAAGCAGTCACCGGACACCTGAGGGAGTGCTTCAATATCGGCGCGGAGGCCAAACCGGCCGCTCCTCTGATACGGGGCGTCGTCAGATAAATAGACATACAAATTAAAGGACGCGGCGTCGAGCCGCGTCCTTTCCGGTATTTTTGCCGTGCGGATAAACTGCGCACAAACGGGAAAAAGGGGAAGCCAGCGGCTTCCCCTTTCTGCGTATCAGGTGATTATGAGTTGAAAGTGAAGGTGCAGCCTATATACTCACCGGCTGCCCAGTTGTAAACAAGGACAACAACGGGAGACTTGCTGCGGAGCTCAAAGCACTTGCTGACGGTCTTGGATTCGCCCGGCTCGATGTTTGAGCTGTACATATCGTCGGAGACGAGGCTTTCGTCCGGGGTGCCGGAGAAGAGCTCAACGTCGTCCTGATATACGGTGACGGTGGTCTCCATCCAGAAGCTGGTGGCTTCGTCGGTCAGATTTGTCCAGTCGAAGTAGACGCGGATGAGATCCTTCTCACCGAGCCAGGAGTTGGCCGTCTCGGCGGAATCGATAAAGACATAGAGGTCGTCCCAGGTGATCTCGTCGGTCATGTTGTCGGTCCAGGTGGGGTCGGAAACATTGGCAAACGTGTTCTTGACGCCCGCGGCCGTATTGACGTCAACGTCAAAGACGGCTTTTGCACACTCGGTTTTGTTTACTTCCCAATCCTCGCAGACATACAGCTCCAGCGGAGAGTTGTCTTTGAGGGCGAATACCTCGGAGCAGATGATGCTTGTTCCGGGCATGACATTGAGGGAGTAGTAATCATCTTCATCGGTATCGTCGGATATCCAGTCCGTATCGAGCTGGTCCTGACCCTGGAAAGCGTACAGATAGGTTTCGTACAGGGCGCTTGTGGGCTCGTCGGAATTGTTGGTGAAGCGGAAGAATACGCGGAAGCAGTCGTAATCGGTGTAATCGTCGGTGCAGGGCTGGCCGCCGAGGATCTCAATGGAGAAGTCGTCGAAGTTATAGGAGGCTTCGGGTCCAAGCTCTCCGGCAGCGACCGGAGCGTTGGAAGGCTCTTCGGTAGGCTCGCTGCTGGGTTCGACCGGCTCTTCGGTGGGTTCGCTGACAGGCTCGTTGGAATCTCCGCCGAAGCCTCTGGGAGCCTTGCTGCCTTCGCGCTCAAAGTAGAGGATAACGGTATCTCCGTCATCGGACAGGTCCATGACGAGCTGGTTCTTCTCATAAGAGAGAACGACAGAATCACCGTCAACGGTCATGGTGACGGAATCCTTGCCGGAAGACCACTTACCGGTGGCGGAATCCTCGCCGAACATTACCATTGTGAAGGTGTGGTCATCGTTGAGGACAAAGGCGAAGAGTTCGTCTGCGTCTATTCCGAAGTATTCGTCAAAAGGTTCGCCGCTGCCGTCGTCGATCAGGGTGCACTCCCAGTATCCGGTGAAATCGGCGCCCTTTCCGCCGAGTACCAGAACAAGGACTATCGCGGCGATGACAACGACTGCCGCCGCGGCTATGCCGATTATGAGACCGGTTTTGGACTTCTTCTTAGGAGGCTGCTCGGGCGGAACATAGCTGCCGCCGCCGAAGTTCTGCTGGGGCTGATATCCGGGCTGGGGCTGATAGCTCGGCTCGGAAGGCGTGCTGTAAACAGGCTGCTCCGGGGCGGGCTGGGCCGGCTGAGCAGGCTGAGCAGGCTGAGCAGGCGCAGCGGGTGAAGCGGGCGCGGCCTGATAGGCGGGGGTCTGTGCGGGTTCGGCGGCGGGCTGCACAGGGGTCCCGCAGCTGCCGCAGAATTTTGCGTTGTCAGCCAGCGGCTGGCCGCAATTCTTGCAGAAGGGCATTATGTATTCTCCTCTCTTTATATCCTGTGCCGGCGGCGCAGGTCAGCGAATTCCGGTCGTGGCCCTCAGTCACGATATCGTTCACTGTGTTTTATACCATCGGTTGACAAGGGCAGACACGGTTTTGGCGGGCAGAAATGCGCCCATACGGCGTCAATGCCCTTGTCAACCGATGGTATCTTAATTATAACACAGGTTTGACGATACTGCCACTGATTTTTGAAAACGAAAGCGCCAATTACTATTTAAACTGACTATTTACTGCGGCAGAGAAACGGTATAGAATAGAGACATCGAAATTTTCAGACAGAATGGAAGGAACATGGTCCTGATGGAGAATATCTACAACCCCGGAATAGAGTGTGCCGGCAGAGAAGAGATAAAGGCTTTGCAGGATGAGCGCTTGGTAAAGCAGGTGAGGCATGTCTTTGACAATGTGCCATATTACCGCGAGCGAATGAAGGAAAAGGGACTTACTCCGGACGATATCAAATCGACGGACGATCTTTATAAGCTGCCGTTTATAACCAAGGATGATCTGCGTGACGCATATCCGTATGGATTACTGGCGGTACCCAGAAGCGACGTTGTCCGCATACAGTCCACCAGCGGAACGACGGGAAGGCGCGTGGTCGCGTTCTATACGCGCAATGATATCGACCTCTGGCATGAATGCTGTGCCCGCGCCCTTTCGGCGGCGGGAGTGACCAACGAGGATGTCGTCCAGATCGCATATGGCTACGGCCTGTTCACGGGCGGAGCCGGACTCGACGGCGGTTCCACCAAAATCGGCGCAATGACGGTGCCGATGTCCTCCGGCAGTACCGACCGCCAGATCCAGTTCATGTGCGACCTCGGCTCGACGGTCCTGTGCTGCACTCCGTCCTATGCCGCTTACCTCGCGGAGAAGATATGCGAAAAGGGTCTGCGCGACAGGATAAAGCTCAAAGCGGGCATATTCGGCGCGGAGGCATGGACCGGGGAGATGCGCCGCGATATTCAGGAAAAGCTGGGCATAAAGGCCTATGACATATACGGTCTGACCGAAATAAGCGGTCCCGGTGTCGCTTTTGAATGCTCGGAGCAGAACGGGATGCACATAAACGAGGATAACTTCATTGCGGAGATAATTGACCCCAATACCGGCGAGAAGCTGCCCGACGGCAGCCGCGGAGAGCTTGTCTTCACCAGCATAACGAAGGAAGCCTTCCCGCTTCTGCGCTACCGCACAAAGGATATCTGCGTTCTCAGCCATGAAAAATGCTCCTGCGGCAGGACCCATGTCAGGATGTCCAAGCCCATGGGAAGAAGCGACGATATGCTTATCGTCAAGGGCGTCAACGTGTTCCCGTCTCAGATCGAGACCGTGCTCATGAACAAGGGCTATCCGGCGAACTATCAGATCATAGTTTCGCGCGAAAACTACTCCGACAAGCTGGAGGTACAGGTGGAGATGACGCCGGAGATGTTCTCCGACGATCTCAGCAAGGTGTCCGGCAGAGAGGACGAGCTTGTCGCGGCGCTCAAGGCAATACTCGGCATTTACGCGGAGGTCCGCCTTGTCAGTCCGCGCTCCATACCGCGCAGCGAGGGAAAGGCCGTCCGCGTCATAGACAAGAGAAAGCTTTATTGAAATTGGAGGAACTAAGATGGTGACAACCGTAAGTCAGATCTCCGTTTTTGTTGAGAACAAGCCCGGACGCTTTGCGCTCCTTACCGGCTTTCTCAGCGACAATAATATCAATCTGCGCGCTTTCTCCGTTGCGGAAACGCGCGACTTCGGCGTGGTGCGACTCATCGTGGATGACCCGTATAAGGCTGCGCGCGTGCTGAAGGAGGCGCAGTATGTCGTCTCGGTAACACCGGTCATAGCCGTTGAGATCCCCGACGAGCCCGGCGGACTTCTCAATGTGCTCAATATTCTTGGTTCCGAGGACGTCAACGTCGCTTATATGTATGCGCTGCTCTCCAGGAGCAAGCCCTCGGCCTATGTTATAATCCGCGTTGACGACAATGAAAAGGTGACGGAGATACTCAGCCGGCATAATATCCGCCAGCTCGACCAGGACGAACTGGTGAAGCTCTGACCCCCGCAGCGGATCTTTGAACAGACTCAGCGGACAGGCGTGTGTGCGCCTGTCCGCTGTTTTTGACGCGCTGTGCCGTTCAAACAATGAATTGACAGAACCCGGCGTGTGTTATAGAATATAATTGTAAATTTCTGTACATATATTTTTGTTAGGAGTGAAACAAATGCCGGAACTTATGTATCCCAACCTGTTTTCCCCGATCACCGTGCGCGGAAAGACCTTCAAAAACCGCATTCTTCTTGCGCCGCTCGGCAATATGGATCCGGGTGCGCCGTATAAAATGAGCGATCAGACGATCGCGGAATATGAGCGTATTGCCCGGGGCGGAGTCGCCAGAGTCATTACAGGCGAAAACGACGTGCAGTACGGCAGCGCCGTATCCTCTCATTACCTGTTTTTTACGGATGATGCACCGGGGGAGGAGCTGCGCGAGAGCATGAACCGCTTTGCCGACACCATGCATAAGTATAATGCGCTGGCGTTTGTGCATTTCGGACATATGGGCCTGTATTCCCGAGACTACGACCATCTTCCCGAGGCTCAGATACAGATGAGAAAAATGATGCCGCAGCCGCCGCAGCCGCTGCATGCGGACGGAACGCCCTATACATATCCAAAGGTATATGGTCCAGTCGAGATGACGATGTCGGAGCCTTGGGACGGCGTGACCAGCCAGAAGCTGAATATGGACTCCAGCGACGGCAAGCACGTCAATGAAATGACCGAGGACGTTATGAACGAGGTGGCGGACGCGTTTGCTCACTGCTGCCGCGTTGCGAAGGAATGCGGACTTGACGGAGCTTCGCTGCACAGCGGACACGGCTTCATCTTCGGACAGTGGATATCTCCGCGCTTCAATACCCGCACGGATAAATACGGCGGGAGCATGGAAAACCGCGCGCGTTTTCCGATAATGGTGCTCGAGCGCATCCGCGAAGCGGTGGGTGAGGATTTCATAATCGAAATGCGCTTTTCTGCGGAGGAAAACATAAATCCGATAACCGAAAAGAAATATATCCCGGGCGTAGTTGAGCTTGACAACAGCGTCGAGTTCTTTAAGGAGCTTGACAAGCATCCCGGCCTTGTTGATATCGCCCACATCAGCGGCGGACTGCACACCGAACCGATATACAACACAAGAGTGACCGCCAATTCCTTCTTCCCGATGGGACTCAATGTCGAATCGGCAGCGGCCATAAAGGCGGCCGTCAGGAATATGAAGGTCGGCGTTGTCGGCTCGATGAGCGACCCTGATCTGTGCGAGGAGGTAATACGCGACGGCAAGGCGGACTTCGTCATTATGGCGCGTCAGCTCATAATTGCCGACCCGGACTTCCCGTGCAAGGCCGAGCGCGGCGAGCCGGAGGAGATCGACAACTGCCTGCGCTGCGTCATCTGCCGCAACAATGACCATTGCTCTGTGCGCCCCTACGAGCTCATGGACAAGGGTATTGAGAAGGCGGAAAAGCCTCTGCGCGTCGCGGTCATCGGCGGCGGCATAGGCGGCATGAAGGCGGCGGAGTTTGCAGCCCGCGCGGGACACGCCGTAACGCTG
Source organism: uncultured Oscillospiraceae bacterium (assembly GCA_934515035.1). GTDB lineage: Bacteria > Bacillota > Clostridia > Oscillospirales > Oscillospiraceae > CAKSXP01. The sequence continues at coordinate 2,096 of CAKSXP010000006.1, read as the reverse complement.
TTTGAGAAAGAGGACCGTCTCGGCGGCATACTCAACTATACGGATAATGACCGCTTCAAGACCGATGTTATGAGGCTGAAAAACAATGTTGCCAAACGGCTGCCCAAGCTGGGCGTTGAGATAAGGCTGAACACCGCCGCGGATCCGGAGCTTATAAAAGCCGGCGGTTATGACGCGGTTATCGTTGCCTGCGGCGGAAAACAGAAGGATATGCCCGTGCCGGTCGAGGAGGGCGCAAACCTCATGACCGCCGTGGACGCATACCTCGAGCCGGAAAAGGTCGAAGGCACCGTGGCCATAATCGGCGGAGGACTGAGCGGCTGCGAGGCGGCGATACACCTTGCGGACGCGGGGAAAAAGGTGGTTCTTATAAGCCGCTCAAAGGAGCTTATGAAGAATGTTCAGCCGCGCAGACCGGCCGACGGAAGCTCGGATACCCACCTTATCTGGCTTGACAAGCTCAGACCCGAGATATATAAGGGCTATGCCTGCCGGGAGATCAAACGCGGGGGAGTGGTCATCGGAAACGGTGACGAAGAGCGGTTCGTTCCCGCCGACACGATCATAAATGCCTCCGGCATGAGCGCCGATCCCGACACGGCCGCTTCCTTCGACGGGTGCGCGCCCGTCGTCAGAGCCATCGGCGACTGTGTCATGGCGGGGCTCGCCGGTGACGCCGTTTTGAGCGCTTATGAGGCTGTGAGAGCTCTGTAAGGCATAAATATAACACGGTACAGGGGCAAATGTTTCTGAGATGCGGAACATTTGCCCTTTTTTTAATTTTTAGAGCCAAATTGCTCGAAAAGGATTTAAAACGGCTTTTATTTATGCTAGACTGAATCCAGCGATACCCTAAATCTATTTTAATGAGGTGTGAGCATGAAAAACAGTAAGAAACTCCTTTCGCTGCTGCTGGCGCTTGCGCTGGTATTTGCCCTGTGCACCGCTGCGTTTGCGGCACCGGGCGAGCTGGAAGGAAAGATGGTCATCCTGCATACGAACGACGTTCACGGCGCGATCGCCGGCTATGCAAAGGTTGCCGCACTGAAGGCAGAGTACGAAGCAAAGGGCGCTGAAGTCGCGCTGGTAGACGCTGGCGACTACATCCAGGGCACCACTTACGTCAGCTCTTCCCAGGGCGCAGCGGCCATCGAGATGATGAATGCCGCCGGATATGATCTTGCAGTCCTCGGCAATCATGAGTTTGACTATGGCTATGAAAACCTCAAGAACATCCTTGCGAAAGCAGAGTTCAAGGTTTCTTCCGATGTCTACTACAATGGCGAGCTCGCTTTTGACGCTGCGTTTGTCGGAGAGACCGAGAACGGCCTGAAGATAGGCTTCTTTGGTCTGGAAACTCCCGAGACCGCTACCAAGGCTCATCCCGCAAAGATCAAGGGCGTGACCTTCCTGGCGGAGGAGGCCCTCTATGATTATGCGCAGACTGTTGTCGATTCCCTGAAAAAGGACGATGGCTGCGACATCGTCATCTGCATTGCCCACCTGGGCGTTGACGACGAGTCCAAGCCCAACCGTTCCTATGACCTGTATGCCAACACTACTGGCATCGACTTTATCATCGACGGACACTCCCACACCGTCATGACCAAGGGCGCGAACGACGAGCCCATCCAGTCCACCGGAACGGCGCTGGCCAATGTTGGCGTTATTGTTATCGGCGACAAGGGTATAGAGGACAACTACCTTGTTGACCTCAGCACATACGAGAAGGAAGACGAGAACGTTAAGGCTGTTGCCGACCGTATCATTGCGGACGTCAAGGCCGAGTACGGCGCCGTCTTTGCAAAGAGCGAGGTCGAGCTCAACGGCAACCGCGCGCCCGGCAACCGCACCGAGGAAACCAACCTCGGCGACCTTATTACCGACGCTATCCTCTGGTATGCAACTAAGGACGGCGGACTTGAAGTCCCGGCCGAGAACGTTGTTGCTCTGACCAACGGCGGCGGAATACGTGCAGCCATCAAGGCAGGCGATATCACCAAGAACGACATCAACACCGTTCTGCCCTTCGGCAACACCGTGGCTTACGTCACCGTTACCGGCGAGACCCTGCTTGAGGCTCTCGAGGCTTCCAC
>CAKSXP010000005.1 GCA_934515035.1 uncultured Oscillospiraceae bacterium | reverse complement strand
CCACATGCACAGATAAAGTCAATATTATCACAAAAAGTTTTGCATTTTTACGAATTTTAAGTAAAAGTGAACATAAACAGGGGGTGTTTTTTATCATAATCTCTATATTTTGGACAGCCGCAGCCGTTTTTTCGTTTGTATGCGCACTGGTTTCAGGACGGGCGGAGGAGACCGGAGCCGCCGCAATGCAAGGGGCGGCGGCCGCCGTGGAGCTGTGCATATCGACAGGCGGGATGATATGCCTGTGGTCCGGCGTTATGGAGCTCATGAGTAGGGCGGGGATAACCGAATGGATAAAGCGGCTGCTCCGTCCCCTTCTCGGCCGGCTGTTTCCCCGCGCCGCCTCGGACAGCGAGACCTTCGGCGCGCTGTGCTCCAACGTCTCGGCAAACCTGCTCGGTCTCGGCAACGCCGCCACCCCGGCGGGCATAAACGCGGCAAAGGGCATGCGCAGACTCGGCGCGGATAAGGAACTGGTCCGGCTGGTGGTGATGAACACCGCCTCGGTCCAGCTCATCCCAACGACGGTGGCCGCGGTGCGCGCCGCTCTGGGCTCCGCCGTCCCGTATGACATTCTCCCCTGTGTCTGGATAAGCTCGCTGTGCTCCGTTTCGGCGGGGCTTCTGGTCTCATATCTCCTCCAGGGGCGGACACGATGACGCAGTTTTCATCGCTTATCGCGCCGTTCATAATGGCCTTTACCGCGCTGTATGCGCTGTACCGCCGCGTCGATGTGTTCTCCGCCCTGACGGACGGGGCCAGAAGCGGTCTGCAAACCGTTGCCGGGATGCTGCCGCCGCTTATCGCGCTGCTTTCCGCGGTGTATATGCTGCGCGCATCCGGGCTGACGGACGCGCTGACACTCCTTCTCTCCCCCTTGACGGAAAAGCTGGGCATTCCGCCGGACACAACGGCGCTCATGCTGCTGCGTCCGTTCAGCGGCAGCGGCGCTCTGTCGGTCGGCTCGGAGATCATGGAGCGCTTCGGTCCGGACAGCATGACCGGCCGCATCGCCGCCGTCATGCTCGGCTCGACCGAGACGACCTTTTATGTCATCGCCGTCTATTTCGGCGCGGCGGGCGTAAAAAAAAGCCGCCGCACAGTGCCTGCGGCACTTGCGGCGGACTTCGTCGGTTTTCTTATGGCCTGTCTGACGGTCAGGCTTTTATTCGGCCGGGGCTGACGCGCTGCGTACTTCGCTTGTAAGATCCGGTCCCCGCCGCTCCGTCCGGGATGAAGCATCCTTTTCCGGAAAAGCTCATATATCGCTCACATCTTCTCCGGCGCGGAAACGCCGACCAGCGCGAGGCAATGCGCTATGACGCTTCTGGTGCAGTCGGCCAGCAGCAGACGGGCACGGAGAAGCTCCGGCTCGGAATCCTTGATGCGGCAGCTGTTATAGAAGCGGTGGAAGCGCGCCGCAAGCTCGGTCACATAGCGGTTGATGCGGCTCGGGTCATAGTCGCGCGCTGCATATATTATCTCATCCGGCAGCGCGGAAAGCTGCTTTATCAGCTCGCGCTCCTGCTCGCTCTGAAGCACGGTCAGGTCCACATCCTCCGCCGCAGGCACAGCATGTCCCTCCGCGGCCAGGGCCGCTATCAGGCTGCAAATGCGCGCATGGGCATACTGGACATAGTAAACCGGGTTGTCGCTGTCCTGACGCACGGCAAGGTCGAGGTCAAACTCGAGATGCGTATCGGGTTTGGAGTTGAAAAAGAACCGGCAGGCATCAACGCCGATCTCATCGAGCAGGTCGTTGAGCGTCAGCGCCTTGCCCGTGCGCTTGGAGACCTTCACGACCTCGCTGCCGCGGACGAGACGGACCATCTGCATGATGAGGAAGTCGAGCTTCTTATCACCCAGACCGAGCGCCGGGGCCTTCATCGTTGCGGCAAAGCGTATCGCATGGCCGTGATGGTCGGCGCCCCACACGTCGATAACGCGGTCAAAGCCGCGCTCGATGAACTTATTGCGGTGATATGCGATATCGACGGCATAGTAGGTATAAAAACCGTTGGAGCGGCGCAGGACCTCGTCCTTGTCCGCGCCCAGCTCGGTGTTGCGCAGCCATATCGCGCCGTCCTTTTCATAGGTCAGTCCCGCGCCCGTCAGCAGTCCGACCGTCTCTTCAACATAGCCGGAGCTGTGCAGGCTGCTCTCGAGAAACCACTGGTCAAAATGTATGCCGTAGCGCTCGAGGTGCTTTTTCATCAGTTCGATATTATACGGCAGCGCAAACGCAACAAAGGCTGCACAGCGCTCCTCGCCCGGCACGTCGAGATATTTTTCGCCGTCGCGCTCATATATCAGCTTTGCCAGCTGCTTTATGTCGTCGCCGTGATAGCCGTTTTCCGGAAACTCCACCGCGTCCTCGCCCTTTATGAGCTGGAGATAGCGCGCCTCGATGCTTTTTCCGAAAAGGTCGACCTGGTTTCCGGCGTCGTTGACATAGAACTCGCGCCAGACATTGTAGCCGGCCATTTCCAGAACGGAGGCCAGCGCATCGCCGAGAACGCCGCCGCGGGCGTTGCCGATCGTCATGGGCCCCGTCGGGTTTGCGGAGACGAACTCGACCATGACCCGCTCGCCGTGTCCGACGTCGGAGCGGCCGTAATCCGCGCCCTCTTCGGCAATGGTGCGCAGAACGTCGCCGTACCACTTGTCGCCGAGGAAGAAGTTGATAAAGCCGGGACCGGCTATTTCCACTCTGTCGAACCAGCTGTTTTCCAGCTCGAGATTTTCCGCAAGGATCTCCGCGATCTTCCGCGGCGATGCGTGCAGCGCCTTGGCCCCCGCGAGCGCATGGTTCGCGGCATAGTCGCCGTTTTTGACGTCCTTTGGAATGTCAACTCTGCCCGTGAGGGCTGCGCCCTCCGGCAAAAGTCCCTGTGCCGCCGCCTTTTCATAGGCCCCGGCCAGCAGCTCGTCTATCTGTCTTTTCGCGTTTTCGATAAGGTTCATACGCTCTCCTGCCTTCCGCTCTCTCTTACGTTTATCTTGAAATTGTTTTTCCCTATTGTGGTGTGCTCGATATCGATGAGGTATTCTATCTCCATATCCCCGCCGTGTTCGCCCAGACTGTGTTTGACGCTGCGGGTCGAAACGCCCATTGCCGCCGCGCCGTATGGCGTGTCGTAGAGGAAATAGTGCTTCTTTCCCGGCTCGAATATCATGGTCGTGTTCAGCGAGCCGACGCGGGACATCGTAACGGAATCCGGCTTTACGGAAAAGGTGGTCCTGGTCCCGGCAAGCCCCGTCAGTTCGCTTTCCATATATGAGAAGTATGTCTCCCCGTTATTATGCAGATACTTTCCGTCGGTGACAAGCTCGATAACATCCTTGTCGTTGTCGGGAAAGGTCTGTGTTCCGACAATGGATATTATCACGTCCTTGCCGGAGTTCAGATTTTCGTTCATGGCTTCCTCTTTTCGTTATTGCTTCCGCCGGCGCGGACACGCCCGGCGTCGGATTCATATATCGGCGCGGCGCACCTCGCCGCAGTTTTCCCTGCCGAGGAAAAGTCCGGCATTTTCGGCAAAGAGGCCCGCGTCGCCGCTGGTATACAGCTCTGTCGTGCCCTGCCGCGGACCGGCAAGGGCGTCCGTTTCCCGCAGGAACCGCGCGAGCTCGAGAGCCGCCGCCCGGCTGTTGCTGACCAGCTCCGTCCCCGGTAAAAACGCCCGGATCTCCGGCGCGAGCATCGGATAATGAGTGCAGCCCAGCAGCAGCACCTCCGTCCCCTCATCGCGGAAGGGCGCAAGAGCCGCGGCAACGGCCTTTGCCGTTTCGGGATCGTTTCTGCCGAAGCGCCCGCTCTCGACCAGCGGGACAAACGCAGGGCAGGCGCGCGCAGTTACCTGTGCCGCGGGGGCCGCCCCGGCTATCGCGCGCTGATATGCACCGCTCCGTATCGTCGCCTCCGTCGCTATGACGCCGATGCGCCCGGCCGGAGCCAGCTCCGCCGCGGCGCGCGCCGCGGAATCTATCACGCCCACTACCGGGACGGGCGAAGCCTTTTTCAGCTCCTCCATCGCGTTTGAGCTGCTTGTGCCGCAGGCGACGAGCACGGCCTTGACATCAAAGCGCAGCAGGAATCGGAGGTCCCGGAGGGACAGCTCGACGATCTCTTCCCGGGTCCGCCCGCCGTATGGAGCGTTGGCGGAATCTCCGAAAAATATCAGGTTTTCTCCGGGGAGCATTTCCCGCAGCACGCGCAGCGCGGTAAGCCCGCCAAGGCCGGAATCGAATATGGCGATCGCCCTGTTATCCATGGCATCCTCCGAATAACGCGCGGGATATGCGCGCATAGTGTTACCCAGGGCAATGCCGCATGATCCCCGTGTGCGGGATCGCGCAGTCCGATTTTTCGTCAGCTGAAACTGCGCGGCATAGCCCTAGATATCATATGACAAAACCAACGGCAAATCAAGGGGAAAAATTGTGTGGAATTTTGCATGTGCGTTTGATATAATGGTATAGATACCATTTCTCCAAGGAGGTCAGCATGAACATCGAGCTTACGACAAAAGAATTTCGCAGACTGCTGGACATGGTATACATCGGCAACTGGGTGCTCAATTCCACGCGCGGCAGCGACCGCTTTGAGGACTACGACAAAATTCAGGAAAAGCTTTTTGCCCAATGCGCCAGAAACGACATGACCTCGCTCATACAGATCTGGCGCGGCCATATCTATCCGTCCCGCGCATACGAGGACGGCGGCATACACGAGGCAATAGCCGACTATGAGGACGCTGTATTCTTCGATATCCTCGCGGAGGAGCTTGCCCGCCGCGACATGGATTCCGAGCATATCAGCCCCGACGATGTCTCGGAACTGACCAGCAGAATGGACGAATATATCAGCGAATTTGAAAAAAACGGAGTAGACAACATCGAAATAGTGAAATAACAGACATGAAAACCGCCTCCCTGTGGCAGACTAAAGCTATCGGGAGGTGATTTTTTGTGAAAATGACAAACGAGGAATACAACGAATACCTCAAAAAGATGAGCCCGCCTTCCCCTCTGGGCAAGGACATGCTCAAAGCCTTTCTTGTCGGCGGCATCATCTGCTGCATCGGGCAGGGACTGATAGCGCTCTGGGGCAGTTTCGGCCTCTCCGAAAAGGACGCCGCGACGGCCACGACGATAACCCTTATCTTTCTCGGAGCGTTTCTGACGGGCTTTGGAATATACGACCGCATTGCAAAGTTTGCCGGTGCGGGGACCATCGTTCCCATAACGGGCTTTGCAAACTCCGTCGTGTCCCCCGCGCTGGAGTTCAAGAGCGAGGGCCTGATAACCGGCACCGCGGTAAAGATGTTCACCATCTCCGGCCCCGTTATAGTTTTCGGCCTTTCGGCAAGCGTGATCTACGGCATCATTCTTGTTCTCTTCGGTCTGGCATAGCGCGCGGCCCGGCGGGACTCTGCCGGCAGCGCCTCACATACGGATCCCCCCGGACGCGGCAAAGCGCGTCCGGGGGCTCTGTTTGCCGCGGGGCGCACGGCAGACAGCCGCAGCGGACTTCATCTTGACAGCGGGTCATATCTGCTTTACAATTAGCAGCTAATTAATATCAGTTAGCGATACCATCGGTTGACAAGGGCATTGACGCCGTATGGGCACATTTCTGCCCGTCAAAACCGTGTCTGCTCTTGTCAGTCGATGGTAAACAGACAGGAGGGCAAAAACATGCAGACGATCCTTATCGTTGACGATGACGCCGCGATCGGCAATCTGGAGCAGGAGGTCCTGGAGAGGGCGGGCTATGCGGTGCTGCGCGCCTATTCCGGAACGGAGGCCCTGCTTCTTCTGAAAAGCAGCCGTCCCGATCTCGTCCTGCTCGACCTCATGCTGCCGGGACTGTCCGGCGAAGAGGTCCTGCCGCAGCTTCGCGGGATCCCGGTCATCGTTGTCAGCGCCAAAACCGCCGTTCAGGACAAGGTGGAGCTGCTGCTGGGCGGAGCCGCGGATTATCTGACCAAGCCGTTCGACACAAAAGAGCTGCTGGCCCGCGTAGCCGTGCGGCTGCGGGAGTTTGCACGCTCGCCGCTGGCGGCGGTCCTCTCACACGGGGATCTGACGCTGGACACCGCCTCCCATGAGGTCCGTGTCAATGGAACGCCGGTCCAGTTGACCCGAACGGAATACGCCATTTTAAAGCTGCTGATGCAGAACCCCGGTCAGGTACTGGCAAAGTCCGTACTGCTCGAACGCATGAGCGAGGATACGCCGGACTGCACGGAAAACTCTCTGAAAACGCATGTGAGCAACCTGCGCGGCAAGCTCCGCGAGGCTTCCGGCAGGGACTATGTGGAGGCGGTATGGGGGATCGGCTTCCGGCTGAACACAGGATCTTGACCATTTCTGAACCTTTTTCTTAACCGCTTTCTTGACCTTTGCCTGATATCATGCAGTCAATCAAGCAGAGGAGGTACTTAATAATGGAATATGTGCTTGAAACGACCGCACTCTCCAAGCGCTACCGCGGTTTTAAGGCGCTGGATGAGCTTGATATGCACATCCCAAAGGGAGCTATCTATGGATTCGTAGGCCGCAACGGTGCCGGCAAGACCACGCTCATCCGCCTGATCTGCGGCTTGCAGGAGCCGACGGGCGGAAGCTTCACTCTTTACGGCGTTAAGAACACGGACGCACGCATCGGGCGCTGCCGCCGCAGGATGGGCGCCGTGGTCGAAACTCCGTCCATTTACACGGATATGACGGCCGAGGAAAATCTCCGCCAGCAGTACATTGCGCTGGGAATGCCGTCGCAGGACGGCATCCCGGAGCTTCTGGACCTTGTGGGGCTGGGCGATACCGGGAAAAAGAAAGCAAAGAACTTCTCCCTCGGTATGCGTCAGCGGCTTGGTATCGCGATGGCTCTGGCGGGCAGTCCGGATCTTCTTGTGCTGGACGAGCCCGTCAACGGCCTTGACCCCCAGGGCATCATCGAAACGCGCGAGCTCATATTGAAGCTCAACCGCGAGCACGGTATCACGGTCCTGATATCCAGCCACATTCTCGACGAGCTTTCCCGTCTTGCCACCCATTACGGCTTTATCGACGGCGGGCACATGGTGAAGGAAATGAGCGCGGAGGAGCTTGAAATGCGCTGCCGCAAATGCACGCGCGTTGAGGCGACCAACAGCAGGGCGCTTGCGCGGGCGCTGGACCGTCTCGGCGTTGAATACAGCATCGTGGACGACTCCATGGCCGATGTTTTCGCCGACGTTCAGGCAACGAAGCTCGTTGCGGAGGCGCAGAAGGAAAACTGCGTTATATACAGCATGAAGGAACGGGACGAAAGCCTCGAGAGCTTCTATATGAACCTGATCGGAGGTGCCCGCAATGCTTAAACTTCTTCGCGCAAGCTTTTTCCGGCTGGTCAGAAGCCGCGTTCTGCTGCTGTGCATGGCGGCGGCCTTCGCCATTTCCTCCTTTTTCCTGCTGCAAATGAGCAGCGACAGCGAGAATACGCGGACGCTGGACGAGGCATTTTTGCAGGTGCTGCCTTTCCTGCCGGTCCTTTACGCCGTCTTTATCGGACTGTTCCTCGGCATTGAATACCAGGACGGGACCATGCGCAACAAGCTGATCGCCGGGCACGCGCGCAGCGCCGTCTATGTCTCCCAGCTGCTCGCCGCGATGACCGGCTGTCTTGCCATTCTTCTGGCATGGGCGCTCAGCGCAGTGGTCGGCGTCATAAAGTTCGGCTGGTTCACGCTGCCGTGGCAGGCAGTGCTTCTTCAGGCGGCGGCGATACTTCTTCAGGCGGGTGCCATGGCGGCGATACTGACGGTTATCGCCATGCTGGTGACGAACCGCGCCATATCGGGCGTTGCATCGATCCTCGCGGTGTTCGCTCTGCTGCTTCTGGGCAGTTATCTCTACAACGCCCTTTGCGAACCGGAGCTGATGTCCGCCGCCATCATAACGGAAAACGGCTTTGAGGTCGGCGATGCCGAGCCTAACCCCATGTACATCGGAGGCACGCTCAGAACGGTGTTCCAGTTTTTTGTCGACACTCTGCCGTCCGGGCAGGCGATACTGCTTGCTAACCAGGAGCTGGCGCATCCCGGCCTGTCCTTGTGCGCTTCCGTATGCATCGCACTGCTGACGACGGGAGCGGGGATACTGACGTTCAAAAGAAAAAATCTAAAATAAGGAGCGGAGTATGGAAACTGGGTGGTGGATCGTTCTGGTCTGTGTTCCGGCGCTGACGGCGCTGGTGCTGGCGCTGATGATGATGTCTCTGCGCCATTCTATACGCGAGGTGGCCGAGGAGCTGGACGAAAAGCTGCGAACGGACACGAACACGCTGATCTCCATTTCCACCGGCGACAGGGCCGTGCGGGCGCTGGCCGCAAAAATCAACGGACAGCTTCGTGCGCTCCGCAAAGAGCGTCTGAGGCTTCAGGCCGGCGACGCCGAGCTTAAAACCGCGGTGACGAACATTTCCCACGATCTGCGCACGCCGCTGACGGCGATCTGCGGATACCTTGACCTTCTGGAACAGGAACCGCTGGACGCAAAGGCCGGACAATACCTTTCCGTCATCCGGGAGCGGACGGACGCCATGTGCGCGCTGACGGAGGAACTGTTCAATTACTCCGTCATCATCTCCAGAGCGGACGAGCCGGACACTGCGCCGGTCTGTCTGAACGACGTTCTCGAGCAGAGTCTTGCCGGGTTTTACGGCGTTCTGTCCTCGCGCGGCATCACGCCGGAGATACGTATGCCCGGCACAAGGGTCATCCGGCAGCTGGATGCCGCCGCGCTTCGGCGGGTCTTTGACAACATTCTGAGCAACGCCGCCAAATACTCCGACGGGGACCTCTCCGCCGAGCTGCTGCCGGACGGCACCGTGACCTTCACAAACAGCGCGGGAGCGCTCAGCCGCGTGCAGGCCGAGCGGCTGTTCGACCGCTTTTTCACCGTGGACAGCGCGCGGAACTCCACCGGTCTCGGCCTTTCCATCGCCCGGCTCCTGACCGAAAAAATGGGCGGCACGATAACGGCGGAATACAAAGACGGGAAGCTGCATATCAGCGTGGTCTTTCCTCAATAACGCATTTTCCCGAATACTCCGGAATTTTTGAAAGCGGCTGACCTGTTTTAGACAGGCCAGCCGCTTTGCAGTTTATGTATGGTTTTGTCTTACACCTTTGCAAACCCGGCGGCGTTCGTGCCGGCGAGACGGCCGAAGGTTATGCAGCTCGAGTGGCTGATGCCGGGCAGTATCATCGGGTAATCGACCGGGAAGCGGTTGCCCTGGATATTGCCGCAGACATACAGGCCGGGGATAGGCCGTCTGTCCCCGTCAAAGACGTTGCAGTCGCTGCCGCAGTCGAGACCGCCGACGGTGCACAGGACGCCGGCCGTGCCGATATTGCTGGCAAAGAAGGGTCCCTGCTCGATCGGGAACATACGTGCGCCGGTCTTGCCGAAGTCCTCGTCAACGCCCTTGCGGCAGAGCTCGTTGTATCTCTCGATCGTCTTGAGAGCCGCGGCCTTTGCCTCAGGCTCAAGCTCCAGCTTTTCGATGAGCTCCTCGATGGTGTCCGCCATGACGACGCGCTTTCCGGGACCCTGCCGGTTGGCGGAATCGATGATATCCTCAAGGTTCGTATAGCTGTCGTTGGCCATCCAGCGCTGCTGGGGGTTGACGGCGGTGGAAGCCGCGGGCGCAACACCGCAGGCCGCGCCGTGGCCGGGGTTCAGCTTCGGCAGATATTCCTCGATCTTCGAGTCGAATATCTGATATCCCCTGCACTCGCGCTGGCGGGCAAGGATATGCTCCCAGGACTGGCCGTCGAGTTCCTCATTCATGAAGCGCTCGCCGTTTGCGTTGATGTTCAGCATTCCGGCACAGCCGAGCGCGCCGCCCATGCAGTGGTTTATCAGGCCGATCGGGCCGTCCTCCATGACCGCGCCGATGTGCATTGCCATCTTGTGACCGTCGCCGACATTTATGCGGTACGGATTCTTCGGATTGCGCATACTGAAGCCGAGGCTGTCGCGGATAGCCCACGGCGCATAGTAATAGGTCATTGCCTCGTCGCCGACAAAGTCGCCCGTTGCAAGGATGACGGACTTTGCGTTGCACTGGGTGATCTTTCCGGTTTTTGTGTTCTGCACGATGACACCGGTCATCTCGCCGGACTCTGCGCGCAGAAGCTTCTTTGCCGGGGTGTTCCAGAAGCACTTGATGTTGCCCGTGCGCATACCGACCAGAAGGCTGTTCCACATCTCGGGAACAAGGCTGGGCGCCAGGCGCAGGGTCACGGGATATGCCTTGGCAAACTCCTTGTCCATGTCCCATCCCTCGGGCAGCGGCCAGCGCTCGGGAACGACCCAGTTTTTCACGTCCGCGGGCAGGACCTCGGTCGTGCTGCCCATGACATATACGTCGGGAGTTCCCTCCATGAACCAGTCGAAGCACTCGCCGTTGTGCTCGACCCAATACTTGAAGGCCCTGTAATCGGGTCTCCAGCCGAGGTCGCGCATGAACTGGTTGAAGATTTCTTCCTTATATGCGGTGTAGTCCTTGCCCCACCACTTTTTCTCAAGCTCGGAACCAATGACCGCAATGTCGCCGGAGCGCCCGCGCGGGCCGTTCATCTTCTCGAAGAGCGCGACCTTTGCGCCCGCCTCCGCCGCGGCTCTGGCGGCGCTCGTGCCGGCAAGTCCGGCTCCGAGCACTATGACGTCGGTCTCAATGACCTCGTCAACATGGTCAAACTCCGGCTCCTCGCCAAGCCACTGCTCCATGGTGATGGAGCTGCCGTCGAGGTTATGGGGCATTCCGTTTTTAATGAGCGGGAACTCTCGCGGGAAAGATATGTCCGCAGGCAGTATATCCTCGGGGACGGCGCCGTCCTCGGGCACTATCGCCTCGAACGGACAGACCCTGTAGCACGCGCTGCAGCCGATGCATTTTTCGGGGTCGATCGCAAAGTGGGGGCCTGCGGGGCCCAGTGCGTCCTTCGGGCAGATGCCCGAACAGGTACCGCATCCAACGCATTCGTTCGATACTGCGTATTTCATGTGTTTCCTCCTCGATTCATTTTTAATGACTTGATTAAGTATATACCACCTCTTGTACATAAGTCAAATAATTATGGCGGAATCCATGACGTTTTTTGTGAAAAGAGCATAAAATTGGTCCAATCTTCCACAAATAAAAGAAGTATCCGCTTTTCGCGGATACTTCTTTTATGCGATTGGGAACAGCCGTTTATGCCTTTTTCCATTTAACGCCCTGGGGGGTGTCCTCAAGGACAATGCCGCGGGCCTTCAGCTCATCGCGGATGCGGTCTGCCTCCGCCCAGTTTTTGGCCTTGCGCGCGGCCTGACGCTGCTCTATGAGAGCCTCGATCTCCGCCGTCTCGCCGTCGTCCTCTCCCTCCTGGCCGAAGGGGATGCCGAGAACGCCGCACAGCTCAAGAAATTCGGCTCGGCAGGCCTCTGCAAGGGCCTTTGTCGGATCCGCCGCGGGAGAAACCGCGGAGTTTATCTCGCGCACCATCTCGAAAATGACGGAAATGGCGTCCGCGGTGTTGAAGTCGTCGTCCATGACATCGTCGAACTTGACGCGGTATTTGTCAAGCCCGGAGACAACCGCGGCCTCCTCCGGCGTCATCTCTCCGTCCCTGCCGTTGGCGGCGAAGAAGTCGAGGTTTGCCCTGGCCGTGCGCAGACGCTCGAGCGCGGCCTTCGCCTGCATGAGTATCTCGCCGGAATAATTCAACGGGCTGCGGTAGTGGCTCATGAGCATGAACATCCGGATGCAGTCATAGCCATAGGCCTCCGCCGCCTCGCGGACGGTGAAGAAGTTGCCGAGAGACTTGCTCATCTTTTTGTTATCGATGTTGATGAACCCGTTGTGCACCCAGTAGTTGACGAATTTGCAGCCGTTGGCCGCCTCGGACTGGGCTATCTCGTTCTCATGATGCGGGAAGGCAAGGTCGCTGCCGCCGCAGTGGATATCTATCGTTTTGCCGAGATAGCGGTTGGACATGGCGGAGCACTCGATGTGCCAGCCGGGGCGTCCCTTTCCCCAGGGGGAATCCCAGGCGGGCTCTCCGGGCTTTGCGGCCTTCCACAGCGCGAAATCGAGCGGATTTTCCTTTATATCGCCGACCTCGATGCGTGCGCCGGACTTGAGGTCGTCGATCGGCTGGTGGCTCAGCTTGCCGTAGCCCTCGAACCGGAGCGTGCGGTAATACACGTCGCCGCCGACGGGATAGGCGTAGCCCTTGTCTATCAGGGTCTGGATAAGCTCGATTATCTGCGGGATGTTTTCGGTAGCTCTGGGATGGACGGTCGCCTCATGCACACCGAGGGCCCTGGCGTCAACGAAATACTCGGCGATATACTTCTCCGCGATCTCCGCGGCGGAAACGCCTTCCTCGTTGGCCTTGTTTATGATCTTGTCGTCCACGTCGGTGAAGTTCTGCACGAACTTTACCTCATAGCCGCGATACTCAAGATAGCGGCGCAGGACGTCGAACATGATTATCGGGCGGGCGTTGCCGACATGAATGTAATTATACACCGTCGGGCCGCAGGCATACATACGGACCTTGCCCTCCTCGATCGGGACAAACTCCTCCTTCTGCATGGTCATAGTGTTGAAAAGCTTCATTTATCTGTCTCCTTTGAATCAGAAAGGTTTTCCATTACGTATTTCTCAAGTATCTGCATCTGCTCACGCAGGGCGGACAGCTCGACCTCGACGGGGTCCGTGACGCTGACCTGATCGACCTCCGCGGCGAAGTTTACGCGCTTTCCGGCGATCCTGACGACACGCGCGGGCACGCCGACGGCGGTGCTGTCCGGCGGTATCTCCGTCAGGACCACGGCGTTGGAGGCGATGCGGCTGTTGTCGCCGACCCTGAACGGGCCAAGTATTTTGGCTCCGGAGCCGACGAGCACATTGTTGCCTATCGTCGGGTGGCGCTTTCCGGTGTCCTTGCCGGTGCCGCCGAGTGTCACGCCCTGGTACAGAAGCACGTCGTCGCCGATCTCCGCGGTCTCTCCGATGACTATGCCCATGCCGTGGTCGATGACGAGGCGCCGGCCGATCTTTGCGCCGGGGTGTATCTCGATGCCGGTCTTTTTCCGCGAGCGCTGTGAAATGAGCCGCGCAAGAAAAAACAGCTTGTGCTCATAGCACCAGTGCGCCCGCCTGTGCGCGCGCGTGGCCTTGAGTCCCGGATACAGCGTCAGTATCTCGAAGCTGGAGCGCGCTGCGGGGTCGCGCGCCTTGTATGCATTTATCGTTTCGCGAAGGTCATTGAACAATATATACCACCTCCGAATAAAATAAAAAAGCCTCTTACGGTCATCTTCCGTAAGAGGCGAAAAATTTTTTCGCGGTTCCACTCTTGTTTATAGCTCTGCCGGCGCATCACCGGTCCGGACGTTAACGCCGTCATACGCGGGCGCATTTCCTCGCCCGGCGGCTCCGGGGCGCATTTTCCGCCATACGCTGCCGGTCCCGCTTTCAGCCAAACGGCGGGCCCTCTCTGCTGCGCGCATCCCTGCGGTACTTTTCCCTTTCACAGCCAAGTTTCCTATTACCAATCGATTTTATCACGACCGGAAGCGCCTTGTCAAGGAAAACGGCAGAGGGGCACCCGGGCGCCCCTCTGAACATTCATATAATGCCATAGATCTCGTTTGTGAGCGCCGCGAAGCCGCTTATATCCAGCGATTCCCCCCGCACGCGGACGTCGAACCCGGCGCTGCGGACGGCGCTTTCCAGCTTTTCCTTCGGCAGCGGAATCCCGCTGCACAGCGCGTTGACCAGCGTTTTGCGGCGCTGGTTGAACGCCGCGCGGACAACGCGGAAGAAAAGCTCCTCGCTTATGACCTCCGCGGGCGTCGCTTTTCGCGGCGTGAGGCGTATCACGCTCGAGGTCACCTTCGGCTGCGGCACAAAGCAGCCCGGCGGCACGTCGAAAAGTATCTCCGGCTCGGTGTGCCAGTTTGCGTATACGGTGAAAGCGCCGTAATCGGCCGTGCCCGCCTTTGCGCAGAGCCGGCGCGCGACCTCGCGCTGGATCATCACCGTTATGCTCTCAAAGCAGCGCGCCTCGATAAAGGCCGTGAGCAGCGGACTTGTTATGTTATACGGCAGATTCGCACAGACTGCGGGGCGCAGATCGCCGAGCTTTTCGCGCACCAGCGCCGGAATGTCCAGCTTCAGCACGTCGGCAAACACGATCTCAACATTGTCCCTGCCCGCCATCGTTTCGGCCAGCACCGGGCGCAGAGCGGAGTCGAGCTCGACCGCAACGACCTTTCCGGCGCGCAGAGAGAGCTGTTCGGTAAGACAGCCGACGCCGGGCCCGACCTCGAGAACGCCGTTTTCAGGCCCGATCCCGGACTCGGCCGCTATGCGCTCCGGCACCCATGCGGCCGTCAGGAAGTTCTGCCCCATCGATTTTGAGAAGCGGAAGCCATGTCGCAGCAGCAGCGCGCGCACCTCGGAATAATTCGTAAGTTCCATCGGCGCTCACACCAGCAGCGCAGCGCCGAAGGCAGTCGCACACTCGGCGTGGGGCGGGATCAGAAACTCGATACCGTATATCTTCTGGAAGTTGTGGAAGTTTATCTGCGCGGCCTCGCTTGTGACGAGCGCGCCCGTCAGCACAACGCTGCTGACATCCGCCGTTTTGGCGGCAAACAGCGCCATCGAGCCGACGACCTGAAGGATCAGGTTGGTGATCCCTGCGGCCCAGTCGTTTTTCGTCGCTTCGGGCGATATCTTCGCAAGGTTCGCGGCCGTGATGCGAGGGTCGAGAAAGTCCGAATCGGGCTGGATATCGCCGATGGACAGGTCAACGTTTGCAAGGCTGCCGTCCATCGCGGCCCTGAGCAGGGTCTCCGCACTGTCGAAGCCGAGAAGGCTGCCCAGTCCGCAGAGCGTTCCGCCGCCGACTCCGGTACCACCGATGTGGGCGATCTTATCCCCGTCCACGGATATATAGGCGGTGCCCGTTCCGACGCTGGCGGCGATCAGCCTGTCGCGGCCGGACAGGACCCTTGCGCCCGTTCCGGCGGCCCGGAACTCATCCACAAGTTCGCAGCGGGCGATAAGCTTTTTTGTATCAACGCCGGTCGAGCCGAGCCCGGTCAGGGCGATCCTGTGCAGCCGGCGCGGATCTATACCGCTGGACTCCATGGCCTCCAGAATATCGGGATGGCCGTTTATATAACGCTTGAAAATGAGCTTTCCGTCGCGCGCGGCGGCCAGCTTGACAGCCGAGGCGCCGATGTCGATTCCAAGATTAGTCATAGTTTCACCTGCTTTGTTTCTGCCGCTTACAGCAGCTTGTCAAAAGCCTGCCTTCTCGGGTCGTGACCCTCCTCGACGGAGACGAGGATATTGCCGCGGTAGCTGTATCCGCAGCGTTTCAGAAGCTCCTGCATGGCCTTGTTTTTTCTGTGGGTGTCAACACGGATGACGTTTCTGCCGCGGGCAAGGGTTATCTCATCGGCAAAGCGGAAGATCATATCCGCAAGCCCGCTGCCGCGGAACTCCGCCGCGACTGCGCTGCGGTGCAGAACGCAATATGGCCCGTCCGTGCGCCATTTTCCGTCCGTCAGGCTATCATAGGTCTTTTCCGGGTGGCTGGAAAGAGAGAAAAAGGCGGCCGTTTTCCCGCCGTATGTCACAACGTAGCAGTCGCCGCGGGATATGTCGATCCGGAAAGCTTCCGCATTCGGATAGTCCCCCTGCCACTGGTCAACGCGGTTTTTGCGCAGATAATTGCGCGCCTGACGCACGATGAGCAGAATGTCGTCCAGGTCGTCCTCCGCCGCGAGACGGTATTCCACCGGTTCCGTAAGCTTTTTGCGCTTGCGGTCGCGCAGTATCTCCTGATACAGCTCTGCATCCGTTCCCTCCAGCGTCAGCTTTTGGAACATATCGGGGCGCTTTTCCATCGTCCTTTCGATGGATCTTTTGCGCCGCCAGAGCTCGACCGCGGCATGGTTGCCGCTGCGCAGCACCTCGGGCACGGCGCGCCCCTCCCATACCTCGGGACGAGTATACTGCGGGTATTCGAGCAGCCCGTCCCAGTGGCTCTCGCCGGTGTAGCACTCCTCGCTGGCCAGAACGCCGGGAACAAGCCGGCAGACGGCGTCCGTTACGGCCATCGCCGCGATCTCGCCGCCGGTGAGCACAAAGTCGCCGAGAGAGAGCTCCTCGTCCACGCACTGTTCTATGAACCGTTCGTCCACGCCCTCATAATGCCCGCAGACGAGCACAAGGTGGTCATAGTCCCGCGCAAGGCGCTTTGCGGTCTCCTGCGTGAAGGTCCGGCCCTGCGGCGACATGTATATGACCCGCGTGCGCCGCCCGGGCGCCTTTTCGAGAATGTCGTCCAGGCAGGATTTGAGCGGCTGAGCCATCAGGACACAGCCCCAGCCGCCGCCATAGGGATAATCGTCGACCTGGAACTGCCTGTTTTCCGTATAATCGCGTATCTGAACGCAGTTTATATCAAGTATATCCTTTTTTGAAGCTCTTCCGAGGATACTCTCGTCAAGCACGGCCTGCATCCTGTCGGGGAAAAGCGTCATGATGTCGATCTTATAGGACAAATAATATCACTCTCCCGGAAAGCTTACATTCCCTCGATGAGTCTGACGGTCACTACCGCGTTTTCGGCGTCCGTGTTCAGAACAAATTCCGGCACGGCGGGAATGAGTATTTCCCTTTCTCCGCGCACGACATAGATGTTGCCCGCCGGCATATCCAGCACCTCGGCAAGCTTTCCGATCTCCGTTCCGCTTTCATCGACCACCGAAGCGCCGATCATATCCTGTATGAACCAGCGGCCCTCCGGAAGCTTTGCGTCCGCGCGGTTTATGAAGATGATCCTGTTTTTGAGCTTCATGGCCTCCTCAACGCTGTCCACACCGTCGAGCTGGGCGATCAGAAAGTCCTTGTGGACGCGGGAATGGAGCACCCGTACCTCCGTCCCGTCGATATATATTCTTTTGAATCCCCGGAGAAAATCGGCGCTGTCGGCCCATGGGTCGATCTTGACTTCGCCCCTTACGCCGTGCGTATTGATGATCTTTCCGGCTTCAAGAAATTCCTTTTTCATAAAAAAACCTCATAAACAAAAAGGGGGGAGCGTTTCCTCTCCCCCTTTTATCAGGGCGTCAGTCCATTATCTCGACAGACACCTTCTTGCCCTGCCTTTGGGCGACGGCCTTCATAAGGATGCGGATCTCTTTCACGATCCTGCCCTGACGGCCGATGACCTTGCCCATATCGCCGTCTGCGACCCGCACTTCAAATACGGTCTCGTTTCCGGACTCGCGCTCGGTCACAGCGACCTCGTCGGGTTTTTCGACGAGATTCTGTACAATGTAGGTCAAGAGTTCTTTCATTATCAGCTGTTACTCCTTATGCCTCTGCCTTCTTGAGCAGCGCCTTGACGGTGTCAGTAGGCTGAGCGCCGTTGGAGATCCAATACTTTGCGCGCTCGAGATCAATCTTGACCAGAGCGGGCTCGGCGAGGGGATCGTAAGTGCCCAGCTCCTCGATGAAGCGTCCGTCGCGGGGACTGCGGGAATCCGCAACTACGACGCGGTAGTAAGGATTCTTCTTTGCACCCATTCTGCGAAGTCTGATTTTGACCATTTATTTTCACCTCCGTTGTAAAAACTGTTTTATGAATGACGGCCGTTTACAGGCCGAACATACCGAGCTGGCCCTTTCCGAAGCGGCGGCCCTTTTTGCCGGCGCCGGAAAGCTGTTTTGCCATTTTCTGCATCATCTCGTACTGCTTGAGCAGGCGGTTGACATCCACGACGGTTGTGCCGGAGCCCGCGGCGATGCGTTTTTTGCGGCTGTTTCCGAGAACGTTCGGGTTCTCGCGCTCGTGCGGGGTCATGGAAAGAATGATGGCCTCCGTTCTGGTGAGCGCCTTTTCATCTATCTGTGCGCCGGCCAGCGCCTTGGTGTCCATACCGGGGATCATGCCCGCGATGTCCTGAAGGCTGCCCATGCCGCGAAGCTGGACCAGCTGGTCATAGTAATCGGTGAGTGTGAATTTGTTCTGGCGGAGCTTGTCGGCCATTTCGGCCGCCTTTTTTTCGTCGAAGCTCTGTTCCGCTTTTTCGATGAGCGTCAGAACGTCGCCCATGCCGAGGATGCGGCTGGCCATGCGGTCGGGGTGGAACGGCTCGATCTGGTCGAGCTTTTCGCCCGTTCCGACGTATTTGATGGGCTTGCCGGTAACGGCCCTGACGGAGAGCGCCGCGCCGCCTCGCGCGTCGCCGTCCAGCTTTGTGAGCATTATGCCGTCGATGCCGAGGGCGCTGTCGAAGGCGGAAGCCGCGTTCACCGCGTCCTGTCCAGTCATCGCGTCGATGACGAGAAGGATCTCGGCGGGGTCCGTCGCCTCCTTGATGCGCCGGAGCTCGTCCATCAGCTGCTCGTCGATGTGCAGACGTCCGGCGGTATCGAGAAACACCATGTCGTTGCCGTATTTCTTCGCATGTGCGATAGCGGCCTTTGCGATATCGACGGGGTCTGTCTGCCCCATCTGGAAAACGGGGATGCCGAGCTGCGCTCCGACGGTCTCGAGCTGTTTGATAGCGGCGGGACGGTAGATGTCGCAGGCGGCGAGAAGCGGGCGCTTTCCGCTCTTTTTGAGCAGGTTTGCAAGCTTTGCGCCGTTCGTCGTTTTGCCCGCGCCCTGAAGTCCGACCAGCATCACGACGCTGGGTGATTTTGAGCTTATGTTGATTTTGGTGTTTTCGCTGCCCATTAGGGCCGTCAGTTCCTCGTTGACGATCTTGATGACCATCTGGGCGGGATTGAGGCTCTCGAGGATCTCGACGCCGACCGCGCGTTCGCTCACGCGCTTTACGAAATCCTTGACGACCTTATAGCTGACGTCGGCCTCCAGCAGTGCAAGGCGCACCTCGCGCATGGCCTCCTTGATGTCGCTCTCGGACAGGCGTCCCTTTCCGCGGAGCTTTTTGAACACCGAAGAGAGCTTGTCTGATAAACTTTCAAATGCCATAGTTTTTTCCTCAGTCGAGACAGGCGAGCCTGTCGATTATCTGCCCGCAGAGCTGCTGTGCCTCGCCTGTTGTCATTGCCTTGAGCCGGGCCAGCTCAGAACCTATCCGGCCAAGCTCCTGCCGCCGTTCTTCCGCGCGGCGGATCAGGCCGGTCTTTTCTTCAAATTCGGAGAGCGTCTGTTCGGCGCGGCGGATGATGTCCCACACGGCCTGGCGGCTCGTTCCACTGCGCTCGGCGATCTCCGCAAGGGAATAGTCCTCGTTGTAGTGCAGGTCGTAATAAAGGTGCTGCTTTTCCGTCAGCAATTCGCCGTAGTAGTCGAAAAGCATGGTTTTCCGGAGAGTTTCGTTCTGCATATGCCCCACCTCCGAAAAATGACCTGACAATGATATATGCTTTACAGCACGAAGGATTATACACCCGCAGGGCAGCGCTGTCAAGCATTTTTCTTTGTCAGACGCCGGGCACGAAAAAGTTAAAAACGGCGGCCGCAGATCCCGTCCTCTGTGGTATAATATATCCCGCAGACAGAAAACACAAACGGCAAGGAGGCGCGGACCTATGCGCGATATATGCGACCTGCACACTCATTCGACCTTTTCGGACGGCACCTGCACCCCGCGGCAGCTCGTCGGACTGGCCATCGGCGCGGGGCTTGGCGCAGCCGCGCTGACGGACCACAACACCGTCGCGGGACTCGCGGAGTTTATGGACGCGGCAAAAAACACACCGCTGGAGGCGATAGCGGGGGTCGAGATATCCACCGGCTTCCGCGGCACGGAAATCCACATCGTCGGACTTTTTATCCGTCCGGAGAGCTTCGCGCAAATCACGGATTTCCTGAGCGTTATGATCCGCCGCAAGGAGGAGAGCAATCTGCGCCTGACCGAGGCGCTGGCTCGGAACGGATATGAGCTTGACTACAGGGAGATAAAAGCGCGCCACAAGGGCAGCGTGAACCGGGCCGTCATCGCCGCAGAGCTGGTGAAAAAGGGTTATGCAGGCAGCGTCGGCGAGGCCATAAAGGGACTTCTGAGCGAAGAGCGGGGATATTATATCCCGCCGGAGCGGATAGCGTCTCTCGATGCGATCGCCTTTCTCAAAGATATCGGGGCTGCACCCGTCCTCGCGCACCCCTTCGTCAGCATGAAGGACGCGGAGCTGCCGGCATTTCTGTCCGAGGCAAAGGACGCGGGTCTGGCCGCGATCGAAACACGATATTCAACATACTCCCCCGAAACGGCGGCGCGCGCCTCGGAGCTTGCGCGGAGGTTCGGGCTCCTGGAAAGCGGCGGCAGCGATTTTCACGGAGAGAACAAGCCGGACATAAAGCTCGGCACCGGAAGAGGGGATCTGGCCGTCCCCATGGCCTTTGCGCGGAAGATCAAAGCCTCGCTTGCCTGATATATCGCCGCAGATTTCAAAAAATGGCTCTTGACAATTGAGTTTTATTGCTGTAAATTGAGTGCATCATAAACGTCAAATGCAAAGACGGGGAAAAAGTTTGAGCTTGGCATTGCAGAGAGCCTCCGGCAGGTGTAAGGAGGTATGCGGGCAAAAAACGATACTCGCCCCCGAGCATTCCGGCTGAGAGTTCGCTTCAGGCCGGAACGGGTCTCCTCACCGTTACCAGAGAGGCAGCATTCGCCCTGTCCGGACCGATGCTGAGAGCGGATATTTTTGAAATATCAAACGGAGTGGTACCGCGGAAGTCAGCTTTCGTCTCTGATTACAGAGGCGGGGCTGTTTTTTTATTTCCGGACAGGCGCCGCGTGCCGTCAGACAAATCACAGTGAAACGAGGGTCATCACAATGCAAAGGATCAAAATCTTCGACACCACGCTGCGCGACGGGGAACAGTCCCCGGGATGCAGCATGAATCTTTCCGAAAAGATAGAGATGGCGCGCCAGCTCGACAGGCTCGGCGTGGACATCATCGAGGCAGGCTTTGCCATTGCCTCCCCGATGGACTTCAAAAGCGTTCAGGCCATTGCCGCGGCGGTAAAGAACTGCACCGTTGCAAGCCTTGCGCGCTGCACCAAAGGCGATATCGACTCGGCCTGGAGCGCCGTCCGTGAAGCGGCAAAGCCCCGCATCCATGTTTTTCTCGCCACCAGCGACATCCACATGGAGTATAAGCTCCGGATGAGCCGCAGCGAGGTCCTCGCCAGCATACGCGAAAACGTCGCCTACGCCAAAAGCTTCTGCGAGGACATCGAGTTCTCCGCAGAGGACGCCTCCCGCTCCGACCGCGAATTTCTGGCCGAATGTCTGAGCACCGCGATAGAGGCGGGCGCCACGGTCGTCAACGTGCCCGACACCGTCGGATATGCAACGCCGGAGGAGATATTCGACCTGTTCTCATATCTCCGCAAAAACGTCCGGGGGATCGAAAACGTCGATCTTTCCGCGCACTGCCACGACGATCTCGGCCTTGCCGTTGCAAACAGCCTTGCCTGCATCCGCGCTGGCGCGACCCAGGTCGAATGCACCGTAAACGGCATCGGCGAACGCGCAGGCAACGCCAGCCTTGAGGAGATCGCAATGGCGCTCAAGACCCGCCGCGACCATTACGACGCGGACACGGGCATCAACACCCGCATGATATACAAGACCAGCAAGCTGCTCTCGAGCATCACGGGCGTGCCCATCGCGCCGAACAAGTCCATCGTCGGCGCAAACGCCTTTGCGCACGAATCCGGCATCCATCAGCACGGCGTCATCGCAAACGCGCAGACCTACGAGATCATGAAGGCGGAGGACATCGGCATCCCGCAGAACAGTCTCGTTCTCGGCAAGCACAGCGGAAAGCACGCCCTGCGCGAGCGTCTGGAGGAGCTGGGCTACGAGATCAGCGCCGCAGAGATGGAGAACATATTCGCCCGCTTCAAGGAGCTTGCCGACAAAAAGAAGAACATATCCACCTCCGACCTCGAGGCGCTCGTCCTCAACCACCGCCATACCGAGGTCGGCGCCTATGAGCTTGCCGGTCACGTCGTCAACACCGGCTCCGGCGATGTTCCGAACCTCGCCTGCATCAAGATCAGACGCGCGGACGACAGTTATGCCGAGGAGGCCGCCATGGGCTCCGGCCCGCTGGACGCCGCGTTCAAGGCCATCAACCGCATCGCCGGCATGGACGTCACACTCGAGACATACCGCCTGAACGCCGTCACCGACGGAGAGGACGCAATGGGCGAGGCCGTCGTCAAGCTTCGCTGCGGCGACACGACCGCGACCGGGACCGGCCTGTCCACCGACGTTATCGAAGCATCCATCCGCGCCTATATAAACGGTATCAATAAAATTACGGGAGCTAAATGATTACGCAAATGCGTAGATTCGCACTCGAGCCGCCCGCGCCACCACCCCCCGCACACAACAGCGCGGGCGGCGAGAAGCGCCGGGGAGCAAGCGAGGACGCGC
>CAKSXP010000004.1 GCA_934515035.1 uncultured Oscillospiraceae bacterium | reverse complement strand
CCCAAGGGCAAGTCCGACGGAGAGATCATGCGCTTCTGCCAGAGCTTCATGACCGAGCTCTATCGTCACATCGGTCAGTTCACCGACATCCCCGCAGGCGATATCGGCGTCGGCGGCCGCGAGGTGGGATATCTGTTCGGCCAGTACAAGCGCATCGTCAACCAGTTCGAGGGCGCCACCCTGACCGGCAAGGGCATCCCCTTCGGCGGCTCTCTCGCCCGTACCGAGGCTACCGGCTACGGCCTGTGCTACTTCGCTCAGGAAATGCTCAGGTGCGTCAGGAATGACAGCTTCGAGGGCAAGACCGTCGTCGTCTCCGGCTCCGGAAACGTTGCGCAGTATGCCGCAGAAAAGGCCACTCAGCTCGGCGGAAAGGTCGTTGCGATGAGCGACTCCAACGGCTATATCTACGACCCCAACGGCATCGACCTCAAGGTCCTGTTCGACATCAAGCAGAACCGCCGCGACCGCATCAGCGTTTATGCCGACGAGGTCAAGGGCTCCGAGTATCACGAGGGCTGCCGCGGCATCTGGAGCGTCAAGTGCGACATCTGCCTGCCCTGCGCAACGCAGAACGAGATCGATACCGCCGAAGCCAAAATGATAATCGACAACGGCGCGATCGGCGTTTTCGAGGGCGCCAACATGCCCTGCACGCTCGAGGCCACCGCAATGATCCAGGGCGCGGGTCTTCTGTTCAGCCCGGGCAAGGCTTCCAACGCCGGCGGCGTTGCTACCTCCGGTCTCGAGATGACCCAGAACAGCATCCGCATGTCCTGGACCTTTGAAGAGGTCGATGAAAAGCTTCAGGGCATCATGAAGGCCATTTTCCACAACGCCTACGACGCCTCCGTCGAGATCGGCCAGCCCGGCAACATGGTCGTCGGCGCAAACGTGGCCGGCTTCCTCAAGGTCGCCTCCGCCATGCTCTCTCAGGGCATCTGATATACGGCCGTCAAAGTACTGTAAAGAACAAAACCTTCAGCGACTATCGTCGCTGAAGGTTTTATTTTTTTGCCGCTGTTTCCGAATTTTTTTATTTGATCTCGAATACGACGGGCTCATCCGCCGTCCAGGTGCGGGAATACACGGGCTGGAGCCATATCTCGTCCCAGTCGTAGTTTTCCAGCGGGAATTCCTCAAAGAAGCAGTCCGCGCCGCCGCCGGTCACGCTCCAGCTCGTGCAATAGCCCTCGTTTCCCTCAGGATCGCGGTAGCTGCCCATGAACACCTGATGCGTCCTGTTTTCGCCCCGGCGTTCGGCCCTTATTCTGATGTACCAGCCGTTTTCCGTGCGCTCGGCGGAATAGAACTCCGTTCCCTCCGGCATTTTTCCGGCCTTGCCGTCTGCCAGATCGACATGTATCCACTCCATGTCCTTGTCGAGCCATTCGGCCCCCGTGATGACAAGCTTCAGATGCTCGGAATTATAGAAATACGTACTGTCCGCGCGGTAGCTCGACATCATCGGCGAGCCCTCCTTGCCCGTTGCTATCAGGCCGTTTTTCGTCGTTTCAAACACCTGCCCGTCGTCGGTCTCAATATAAAAGTCGAGTGCTTTGAGCCATGCGGTGTTCTCCGGCACGTCGTCCAGCTCAAGGCGCAGATGCGTCGGATATACCTCAACGCGCCGGACGGTGATGGTCTGTCCGTCGATAACGAAGCTTCTGTCCACTTCAATAATATCCGCCGTCTCGGTAAACTCGGGATCGAACTCAAGCAGAAATTCAAACTGTGCTATCGGTTTGCGCTCTTCAACGTCCTGCTCGCTTTCCTCCTGTGCGGGCGCTTCGGCAGCGTATCCTCTCTCGTAAGTATCATAGACGTCCAGCCTCATGATGAGACTTCCCGGAACGTCCCCGGAAACGAGTTCAATGGACGCCCCTCTCAGCTCCCCCGCCGGTTTACTGTATTCGTTCGTACCGTAAATGCAGGAGCCTATCATCCCGCCGTCCGCCTGTCTGAATTCCGCTTCCGCGTCAAATTCTTCGTATCCGCCGCCCTCGAGCGTGAAAAATACGTTGACCTGCTTCTGATCGACGATCAGATATTCGACCCTCGCGGTTATGCCGTTTTCCGTCTGTTCCAGCTCGATCGGCTGGACGTATTCGTTCGCAACGGCGTCCGTCAGCGAGCGTGAGAATGTGACCGCCTCGGCCAGCTCCCGCAGCCCCGGCACACGCGAACAGGCATAGGCGACCGGCGTGCAGAAATTGACCAGCAGCACAAAGCAGGCAAAGAATCCGGCCAGCCATCCGCCGACCCCTGCGATCCTGCGGCCGGCGTTTCTTCTCTTCGCCCGGCGCAGCACGGTCCCGAACTCCGCTTGGGGCTCCGTCTCCTGCGAAAGCAGAGACCTCAGTTCATCGTTTCTGTTCATTCGTTTTCCTCCTCTCCAAGTTCAAGCTTCAGCAGCGCAAGCGCCCTGCGCTGCCTTGTTGAGGCCGTGCCCTGCGGAATGCCGAGTATCCCGGCGGTCTCTTTCAGAGTGTATCCCGCAAAGAACCTCAGCGTCACAACGTCGCGCAGCTCTCCGGGCAGACGCGCAAGCGCTTCCCGAAGTGGCAGGGAATCAAACTGCTCCCCGGCCGTTTCCGGTATCTCGTCAAGACTTACACAGTCTTTCCCCCGGCGTTTTTCGTTGTGACATTCATTCACCAGTATGCGCATCATCCATGCGTCGAAAAGGCTCTCGTCCCGGAGCTTCCCGCAGGAGCGCAGCCCCTTGTAAACGGCCTCTCCCAGCGCGTCGGCAGCCATTGCCTCGCTGCCGAGCCAGCCAAGCGCCGTGCGGTAGAGCTTTGTGTATATTTTCTCGCACCTCAGCGCAAATTCTTTCTGGTTCATTCCAGCCTCACCTTCTTTCTCTCGGATCCGGATCTGTATATAAGACGCGGCAGAGGCCGCGTTTGATTTAAATGATACGATTTTTTATTCGGATTTTTCAAGCACGGCGAGCCTTGTGTCATGCTTTTGCAGCTTGACCTCGTGCTCGTCCGTCCTCCGCCACAGTCTGTCATGCGCCTGACTGTTTTTCTGCGTCAGCTCGCCCAGATTCTTCTCAAGAAATGCGCATATCCCGCTCAGTCTGGTGATGGAGGCGTTCAGGCTGACGACCGGCTTTATTACCGCCGCCGCAAGTCCGACCAGCACGACGATAACGCCCACGACCTGCCATTCCGTCACGTTCCCTCACCAACTCTCTCCAGTTCCTGCCATGCCGTGCCCTCGATGTCCTCCCAGGCGGGAAACGCCGTCTCGATCTCGGCCCACGACGGATATACATAGACATAGACGACGTCAAGATGACAGGGCAGGATGCTCTCTATCCCCGTTTTCAGCCTTTCTATCCCGTCCGGCACTCCTCTTTTACCGGGGAAGCTTATCTCGACGGTGTCCGGAGTCCCGGTCTCGCGCGCCTCGGCGTGGATGCCGCAGCCCGCAAGCGTTCTTGCAATGTCCGCGGGGCTGAAGCTCGCGCCGTCAATGCTGAGCAGCGCGCAGAGCGCGGCCCGGCGCTCTGCCGTCGTGCCGTAAGCCGGAACATACGGCAGTATGCTCTCATATGCCGCCAGTCCCTCGTTCTCTGCCGTGACGGCGCTGCTCTCCCGCTCCATATCCAGAAACGCCTGGCAAATACCGTCCAGACATTCTCCAACGGCGTCCAGCTCGTCTGCGCCAAATCCTTCGTACAGCTCATAGATCCTCATCGGCGCGAGCAGGTTTTTCATATATTCGCCGTATCCCATTCCGTCACGCCTCCATTTCCGTTATCGTCAGCGTGCCGAGCACGGGCAGCTCGTCCGCATCCGCCGGAACATCGGCGGCGGGCGAAGAGAGCTTGTAGTTTTTAACGCCTTCGACAGAATATATCACGTTTGCGACCGCGGCCGCAAGAAGATCCTCGCTCAGCAGCCGGCCGCTGAAATAAGCCCTCACGGCGCTCTTTACGCGCTCCGATACCTCCCCGAACGTATACCCGGCGGCTGGCAAAACCTGAGCGGATACGTCCACCGATATGCTCTCCGGTGCGGAAACGTCGATATCAACGCATATCTCGCGGTCCGCTTCCAGCCTGTCCGCCACCGCCTGCACCAGTTCGGCCGGCGGCACTCCGCTGTCCGACGAGATGATGACGTCTACCGTACCGCGCCCTCTGTTCTTCGGCAGCACAACGGCCTTTGCAACGCCGTCGCAGGAAAGTGCGGTTTTCTCGTAATATGCCTTGTTGGCCCCGTTCGGCAGGGTCCTGTATGCGGAGATAACGCGCTCTCTCAGGCTTGCGTCGTTCTCCGCATCCGCTCCTCCGGAAAATGCCTCGGGATTGGTGCAGGCGGCAACGCCCTTCGGCGCCAGCATCATATAGCACACGCTGCCCGCGGGCACGTTCCCCTGGCTTCCCGCCTCCTTCGCCTCGGCCCCGGCCTCGCAGTACAGTTTGCCCGCCGTAATAACGGCATCCTGCGTGGTCACAAATTCGGTCCCCGCCGCGGTCATGCAGGATGTCCCGGCGCTGATAGTAATGTTGCTTCCCGCCGCCTCGTCTATGGAGAAGCGGAGCTTTCCCCTCGCTTTGACCGCGCTCTTTCTCTCAAGGCCGCGCATCTGCGCGTGATAGTCAAGATGCTCTCCCTCCGCCGTCTGCGGAAACATCTGCCGCCTGACATATTCCTGCTGCACCGTGAGCGAAAATACCTGATATGCAAAAGCGCGCAGGCGTATGGCCATGTCGCCGCCGTCGTTGAGCGCAAGGCCCGTGCGCGACTGCACGTCCGCCTTGAGTTCCTCATATATCTCATCCAATGTTTTCGTTTTCAGTTCCCCCATTCGATCTCAAATCCGCCGTCCGCGGCCGAAAACACCATCGACAGCTTAACTCCGTCATCCCCGCTGGGAAACAGCTCCAGCGACTCAAGCCGTATCCCCGTCTCGTCGGCCAGCGCCTCGGCGATATACTGCCTCGCGGCAGCCTCCCTTTGCGAGGGCGGTATCGTCGGAAGCAGATACAGTCTGCTCCCAAACTCCGGCATCAGTGCAAAGCCTCCGCGCCTGGCGCACAGCTTCATCTCAACGCGCTGTGCCAGCTCTCCGCTTCCCCTCACGGTCTCAAGACCACCGTACCGCGAAGCGGCGTATTTCCCGTTCTGAAGCTTCAGCTCCGTGTCACTCACCTCCGACGGCAGCGCCGTTTACAACGAGCGCACCCGTTATGCTGACGATCCCGGTAAGCTCGATGGTCCCGTTCGGGCGTATGCGTATCTTTGCCGGGCCGGAGCCGATAACGACCTCGCCGCTTTCCGGCTCCTCCCCGCTCTGGACCACGCCCGCGATGTATTCCCCCTCGCCGCCGCATTTGAGCACGAGCACGTCCTGACCCGCTCTCGGCCGCCAGGAAAAGCCCCCGGGCGCGATCGTTTTAAGGTTCCGCATCTCTCCGTCCCGGTCAACACCGGCGTTCCCGCCGCCGATCGTTACCGTGCCTATAAACGCCGCGTCGCCCGCGGCGCGCACGGCCGCTTTTTCAGAAAGCCACATATATCAAATCTCCTTCATCGTAATTACCGTCCGCCCTCCGCCTCCGTCCGCGCTCACCCGCGAGCGCAGAACGGAAAAGCTCCCGCAAATACCGACTGGACTGTCGTTGAGCTCTATAACGTCGCCCGGAAACGCCGCAAAAAGCTGCGGCGTTTCGATCACGTTCAGCCGTTCCTCGTCCCGGCTCCGCTCGATCTGGTATTGCCCCGTGTGCCTCATCGCGTCGTAATATGTCGCCTTGGGCACGGTCACCACTCTCCGGCTGGAGCCGCCTCTGTCCAGAAAATCGCTGTTTTCAACAGTGCTCGTTATCCCCAGCGACTTGTTGACGACCGTCGCCGCGGAAATAACGCCGTACCGTCTCTCCGTATAGCGCTGCGAACAGACGGCGCTTTTCCAGTCCAGCTCCAGCCTGTCTCCGCATTCTCTGTCAAGGCGCAGAACGCCGTTCCTGTCGAACCACGGGCGGACTCCGCCGCCGAACCAGGCAAAGTTTTCGATGACGCCCCACTGGCTCTGTCCGCTCGTGACCTTGAAGCCCTGCACGGCCGGGAGATCCCCGGCCCTGACCTCGCTGATCCCCCAGGGATAAACGTGGTTTTCCAGTATGATGCTCAGTGTAGCGGGATAATACTCCGCCGCTGCGGCCTCGTTGTCCAGCAGCAGCGCCGCCATGGAGCGTCCCCGCAGCACGGCGGTAAAGCCGTTTTCATCGGCCGTTATCTCAAATTCGTCCACTCTCCCGGTAAACACCCGCTCGCCCTCATGCTCCGCAGTGAACGAGACCGCGCTCTTCAGCGCGGGCAGCATGGCCTTGTCATAGGCAAAGCTGAGCTCAAATGCGTCACAGGGCGTGCCGAAGCCGTAGGACATGTCCCAGCCGAACAGGACGGGCAGCTCATATTTCCCGCCGTCATAACCTGTAATATACCCCGTCATATCACGCCACCCTTATCCTGTCGCCGGGATAGATCATGCTCGTGCTGCGCAGCTGCGGATTCAGCGCGATAAGCTCCGTCAGCGAAAGGCCGTGCCTCTGCGCGATGGTGTAAAGGCAGTCGCCGTAAACAACTGTGTAATATTGCTCCTCTGCGGCCGCCGTTTCCTCCTTTTCCGGCCCGGCTATCTGCCTGAGCTCCGCGTCATATCCGTCATAGCACTCCCAGAATTCAAACCCGTAGCTGACGTAGTCCTCGCGCGGCTCCTGCAAAAGCTCAAGCGATACAAAGTAGCACCGGGCCTCCTGCCAGAGCGGGTGCACAAGAAGTCCGGGCTTTGTGCCGTAAAACACCGTCGCCAGCTTCCTGAACTCATCGTAGGCCCCCTCTCCCGCGAATTCGCCCTCTCCCTTAAAGATACGGTTGTTCCGTCCCATGTTTTGAAGGACATACAGCCCGAACGGCACCGCGTGGGAAACGACGCGCCGTCTGTATTCGATGCTGTATACCCTTGGGTTGTGCGGCCACACATAGTCCTTGAACCTCATTGGCGCAAGCTTCAAGGCGCATCACCTCCGTTGATCATCAATTTGCTCTTAATATCTCTCAAATCCGGAATCATATCTCCGGCTGTCCCTCATAAAAAAGTCCGATATGCTCTGCATATCGCCGCTTCCGCGGCCGGAGACCCGCTGTCCGTTAGACAGCGTTTTTCGTTCATCCGCCGTCCCGCGCTCCTCCGGGACCTCGCGCCGGAGGGAGAGATAAACCTCGCGCTCCGGCGCCTCCGTCCTCTTTCCGCGCTCCGTCTCCGGCTGCTCCGGCTGTGCGGAAGAGCCTGTCCGCAGCGTCTCCAAAAGCTGTGCGGCTCTCTTTCTTTTCTCCTCTTCGCCGGGACCCTCCGCGCCCGCGGAAACGGTCCTGCCCTCCAGCCTTGCCACGATCTCTCCCGCCAGAAGCTCGACCTCCGCTCTGTCCATTCCGGACACAAGCTCGCTTATCGACACGTTCTTTCACGCTCCTTCATCTGCCTGAACCTCTCCTCGCTGAAGGCGGGGTTCTCCCCCGGGTCCCCGCCGCTCTCCATGTCGAGCACCATGTTCACGCCCGCAAAGATAATGTCCTCGTCGCTCGCCTGAAGCGCCGCTTCGCTGCCGGGCAGAACGCGGAATTCCCGCAGCACCAGCCAGCGCAGCCGTTCCATCGCGCCCGGCCTTATCAAACCGCCGTCTCCACTCTGTGGCTGGAAATAACGGTGATCTTTTCGGCGACCATCTCGGAAAGCTCGCCGCTCTCGGCGATCTCGCTCCATTCGCAGCCGGTGTAAACGACTCTCCTGTCGGGCTTGACGATAACGAGCGAAAAATCGCTCAGCTCGTGAAAATTGATCCCGTCGGAAATGGCCTCGTCGGTCGCGTACAGCCTTGTCAGCTCGAGCTTATAGCTTCGCTGGCTTGCGATCGTTGCAACCGGCTCTGCCTCGCCGAATGCCTCTATGACCTGCTCCGAGCGTTTCGCAGCGGCCTTATAGCTCTGCACAACGGCGATCTTCTTCCCGTCCGCCTCGATATAGATGTCGCTGCTTGTGGGAAATCCGATAACACTCATATAAAAAACCTTCCCTTCCGTCAGACCGTGATGTGGGCGGTCAGATTTATCCTGTTGAGTCCGTGCGCAACGGTAAAGTCAAAGCTGACCTCGCACAGCGTGGGATCCTCGGCGTTCGCCTCGGCGGTAACGTTTCCATAGCTGTCGATGATCTCATGCGCGAGCTTGTTTTCAAGCTCGATAACGACCTGCGTCCGGATGGCTCCGCGGGTCTGCGCCGTGTTCTTGCTTCGCGCGAACCTGCTTTTGAGCGCCGAGCGTATCGTGGGGATAACGTCGTTTATGATGAGTATCGTCGTCAGTTCCCGCCAGGTGTTGTCTCCCGTGCCGTTTGTCGTCGTCCTTGTCGTAACGCCGCGCACGACGAAGAACTCTCCGTTCACGTTCTCGACCGGTGTGACTCCGCCGCGCACGAGCTTGTCCACGTCCGCGTCGGAGCATGAAAAGGCCAGCCCTTCGGGACCGTAAAGCTTCGCACCGTTGAGCGGCAGCGCGGGGTCCGTCCCCGCAGCTATCTGCCCGGCCAGCGCCGCGGATATGACGCCGGGCACGGCGTTCCCGTCCGTTCCGACGGCGCAGGGCCCGGCGAGCACGAGCTTTTCGCAGTTAAGGCTCTGCGCCAGCGACACCAGCTGGGAAACCGTTCCCGCCGCCTCAATAACGCCGATGCGGTATTTTCCGCTCTCGGAAGCGCCCTCCAGCGCGGTTTCCAACGCCGTGTGCACACTTTTTTCGTGGCTGCCGCAGACCATAACGCCGATATCGGCGTTTTCTATCAGTTCGGCAAAGGCTTCCTTATAATCGTCCGCCGACGGATCGCTTGCAACAGCCGCCGCAACGGCGCAGACCGCCGGGGCGCCGTTCTGGAAAAGCACCTTTATAAGGCCCGCCAGCGCGCTTGCCGCGCCGAATGTGGCCGCCGCCTCCGCAAAGGACGAGATCATGACTCTCTTTCCCTTTTCGCCCGTCTCGGCCCTTGCCGTGATCCCGACGGCGCGCCCGCGCCCGGAGGCCGAAAGCGCGCTGGAAACGTCCACGGAGCTGTAAACTCCGGGTCTTTCGCTTGCAGACATTTATTTCAAAACTCCTCTCAAAGTAAAGTCGAGGAACTCGCCCGAGTCCTCGTCCTGTTCCGCGGAAAAATACGCCGTTCCGCAGATCTCCGCGGGCAGCCGGTAAAGGCCCGTATCCTCATCGGGCCGGACCTCCTCGCAGGAGAGCGCCGCGCCGCGCAGACCGCCGGGCAGACTGCCCAGAGCGCCGCCGAGCTTGTCCAGCAGCGAAAGGCAGCCTGCGGCACTCTCCGCAAAGATATCGGCGGCGGCGGTGATCTCCGCGCGGAATCCAAAAAGCTCCCGGCCGTTTTTCAGGCCAAGATATTCCCCTGCGCCGGAGGACAGCATCCTTCCTCCGCGTATTCCGACGCAGACAAGTCTGTTTTCGCTCAGCAGTTCCCCGCGGTACTGTGCGGCAGCCGGTATCCCTTTTTTCCGCAAAGCCGCAATGATCGCGGAAATGACCTCGTCAAACATCGCCTTCCACCGCCTTTCCGCAGAGTCTCAGAATGCCCTCCCAGTGGCACAGTTCGTTTCCTAGCATCATCCTGTCGGCCCGCATGAGCTCAAAGCGTTCTCCTCCGCAGACGATGTAAACGCCCGTTTCCCCGTCCGGAAAGGACCCGCTCCCCGCTATAAGCAGAAACTCCGCGCGCTTAACTCCTCCGGCGCGCGTCCGGATATGCAGCTTTCCCGTCGAGCTTCGCCTTACAGGCTCGATCCTCCCGTAAAAGCTGCGTCCGCCGGGGCATTCATTTGAATACAGCTTCATTTCCTGCCCCAGCCTGCGTATCTCCTGCCCGATAGACTCTCTCATCCGCGCACCCCCATAAAGCAGAATCCGTTGTCCTCGAGACAGGCGGAGAGCATAGCCTCCGCCTGCTTACGAAGAGTGGAGGCCGTACCGCGGACGGAGCCCGCGCCCCTGAGCGAAACGCTGACGCTGCCGAGCTTAACGCTGGAAGCGTCGCCGCAGGCCCCCTCGAGCAGAATGAACTGGGAAAGCGCAAGCACGCTGCACGCGTTGATAAAGGTCTTGCCGAGCTTCTCCGGGCTTGTGTCCTGTCTGAGCCTTGAGGTAAGCTCCGCTTCCGCGCTCAGACAGGCCATGCGCAGCGCGGCGCTCCTGTCGTCGGACAGCTCGCCGAGCATCGCCGCGCACCCGGCATATATATCATCCGTATAACTCACACGCTTCCACTCCTTTCGAACTGCCCGCCGTCAGATGCTGAGCGTTTTGCTCGCCTCCGTATAGAGCTTGGCAAATCCGGAAATGCTTGTGATCGCAGCGCGCTCAAGCTGTCTGTCGATGAGCCTGTCGTATTCAACGGAAACGTCGCCGGAACAGACCATCTCAAGCGCATAGGCTCTGTCAAGACCGATTATCATGCCGTCGGGCACGGCTCCGGTGCGGATGAGCTTTGCGCCGAGCGGATTGCCGGGCTCGCCGGTGCCCTGGAAGTTCAGTCCGGCCATCGGATTCTGGAACTCCTTGCAGGCGAGTATGCTGACCATCGCGGAGGGGCTTACGAGCATCGTGTTCAGCGTATAGGGGTCAAAGCTGTTCCAGAACTTGATAAGCTCGCTGTAGCTCAGCGAACCGGAAGTACCTCCGATGGTGGTATCTCCGACGGCATAGGCAGTCGCGGTATTGCTGTTGCCGTCGCCGTTGCGGATAACGTCTATCGCGTCGTCAAGGTGCATACGCATGATCTGTCCGCCGATCTGACGGAGCATAACGGAAAACAGGTCGAGTCTCTGGAAGCGTATCGCCTCATAGGAGGCCACCAGCAGTCTGCCGCGCTTACGGAGCCTGACGGTGTTCTCGCGGACGCGGACCTCGGTCTGCGGGATAGCCGCGCCCTCTCCGACAACGCGGAGGCTTTTCTCGTTCTCGCCCGCGGTGGAATAGATGCTGCGGTAGTCAAGGCCGTCAAAATTCGTGACGGACGCCGCGATGGAGGGCAGGATGTTGCCCTCGTCCATACCTGCACGGACACTGCGGGCTACATATTCGGGAAACAGAACGGAGCTCTGGCTCGTCTGGAAAAACTTTTCCACCATGTCGCTTCCCGCGCCGCGGACCTTGATGTCAAAGCGTTTGAGCTGGCGCTGATAAGCGTCCATTCCCTCAAAAGCCGTGCCCTTATACTCTTCGCTGGGGTCAAGGCTCTCGAGCACCTGTGCAAAGGTCTTTCCGCTCTGGGAATACATGCCCTTGTCGAGCTTTACGTCGTTAAATTTGAAATTCATAGCTGTTATCTACCTCCGAATCAAAGAATGAATCCAACGGTTTTAGCGGTGGTGTCAACCTCTACCACGAGGCAGGGCAGGCCCGCGCTTGCGGCCTCGACCGCGCCTCCCGTCGCTCCGGTAAAGCTGCACCAGCCAACGGTGGGCGCAGTCCCGGAATATGTACAGGTAACGAAGCCCGCCGTCTGGATAACGGCATAATCGCTGTCTGCGGAAATGGCAATGCCCGCGGGCTTGCCGCTGGTGCAGATACCGGCCTCACCGTTTCCCGTCATGGCCGCTGCCTTTCCCGCGACCGCGGGCGTGGCAGAGCTGTTCTTGAATGTGACGGCGTTCTCGCCGTATCCCTCAAAAGAAATTTTCATTTTTTCTCCTCCTGATCAGATCTTGTATTCTCCGCCGTCGAACTCTGCCCGGCGTTCCCCGGACGGGAGCTGAGTATCCGGCGGCAGTATCTCGCGAACGCGCTTTTCAAGCGCCTTCTGAAGCGCCTCAAGCTCTTTGTCGTTCATGTGTGCGGATGATTCTCTGAGCGCGTCGTAAAGCCCCCTGTCGCAGATGAGCCCCAGTCTGAGGACCTCGGCGCGCGCATGGTCGAGGTACTTCTTCCCAAGGCCGGCCATGGCCTTGAGCCTGTTCAGTTCCTGCGAAAAGCCGCCCTTTTCCGCCAGCTCCGCAAGACTGCCGCAGCTCTCAAAGCGCTTTATGACGCCCGCGTTTCTCTGCGCGGGCACGGCAACAAAGCTCCATTCATATGCGTCCGCCGCACCGGTGAGTTCGGCATAGCAGAGCCTGCCGTCATACTCGCGGCCCTTTTCGTGTGCGCATCCGGCGGAGCCGATCGGCTCGCCGCAGATGCTGCACCTGCTCTCGCTGACGGCGCAGCCAACGCTCGTCTCCTTCTTTATTCCGCCGTTTATCTCGGCAATGAGCTCACTGTTTGCCTCGGTGCGCAGCATATATGCATATCCCTTGAGATACATATACTCCGTCCCCGCGGCAGTTTTCCGCGACGGATCGGTTATGAGCTCGGTGCGGTAGATGCGCGCCTTCTGGTTGCCGCTGGACCAGTCGTGGTCACATATTCCGGTCTTTCCTACGAACATCTCCCGAAGCTCCGCAAGCGTTTCTTCGCTGAACCGCTCGAAGTCTCTGTCAACCTCGTTGTCGCAGAGCAGCACCGAAAAGGTAAATACCTCGTCCTCGGACAGTTCTGTTTTTGCAAACCGGTTGACGCTTTCAAGCTCCGAGCGGACGTCCGTCCTTTCGGTGTTTTTTCCGTCTTTGGTAATGTTCAAAAATCAGTTTCCCTCCCCTGATATGGTTTTTGTTCCCCCGTCCCCACAGGCGGAAGCGGAATGGGGCCGCCCCCCGTCCTCGCAGGGAAGCTCAGCGTACGCGGCTTCCCTGCGACAAAGGAAAAATGAGCCTGCGGATATGGAGCTTTCGCCTCCCCCGCAGGCGGAAGCGGAATGGAGCAGGCTCATTTTGACGCCGCAGCCTGTGCCCGGTACAGCTCGGCACGCGCCTGTTCCACATCGTCCTGAAGGTTGATCTCGTCCCAAACGACCTCAAACCCGCAGTCGAAGCCATGCATACGCAGCCACAGCGAGCAGATGCGCTCAACAACGGGCGTCAGCGTCCGGCGTATGGCCGTCAGCTCACTGGTCATAAGGTCGGCCTGCTGTGCGCTCATTCGCTCGGTCGAGGACCAGTTGAGTCCAAGCATGAACGGAGGTATCCCCGTCCTTGCGACCAGCTGTTCAAGGATCTGGCGCACCGGAGCCTCGCTGTCAAGCACCTGTCCGTCCGCTCCGATAACCTTGACGTCCACATCGCCGACGGCGACAAAATCCCTCACCGATCCGTCCTTCCCGCTCTGCATCGCGGCGCTCCACTCGCGCGCGATAAGCTCCGCGCGCTCACGGGCATACGCCTTGTCAACGATGTCGTTCTGCGGCTTGTAGGTTACCGCAAATCGGACGTTTCCGGCCCTCTCCCAGTTAATGCCGATGGAGTTATAGATCTTCAGAAGGATGTCCGTCAGAAACGGCATGCTGCGCAGCATCGAAACGCCGTAGGGCGCGTCGGCCTCGGGATTGAACGGCGTGAACAGCAGCAGCTCCTGATACGGCAATTCTCTCATGACCCCTCCGTCCGCGGCGGCGCAGAGCTTGAAGTCCAGCGGGCTGTCGCCCTCCCTGATCTGCACATCCGCAACATTGCCGCAGATAACGGCGGCAATATCCCTGTCGCCATAGGTCACGATCTCGCCGACGGCGCGCCCGCAGGTTATCATGGAGTCGAGGTATGCGTCGATAAACGCGCCGAGCCCGCGCTGAGCGCGCCCGGTGTTCACCGTGCGCAGAAACCCGGCAAGCTCCTTTTCCGCCCGCGCGTCCTCACATTTGACCGAACAGCCTCCGGCCAGCCTGATGACCTTCATGATCGCCGCGTCAACAACGGGAACAGCCTCGCGTATCGCGCGGTAGAGTCTTATGTCCCCGCCGCCAAGCGGGACATAGCCGTCCAGAACTCCGAACGGGTGACGCTGCGCGGAGCGCAGCTGAACTCGCGGGGCAGGCCTTTTTTTACCTGTAAAAAGCCTCAAATTCTCTCCTGCCTTTCAACAAAAATCGCCTCGAACGCGTCTCCGGGAGGGCTCGCCACCGTAGCGGCAAAATAGCGGATGTCGTCCATGGCATGGTCGTTTTGCTTGATCGGTGCGTCGCGTCCTCCGCTTTTCCCGTCCCAGGAATAGAGCGAAAACTCGCGTATGGCGTCGCTGCACCCGCGGCAGATGACCAGTCTGCCGCTTTTGAGGAGATCCGCAGTGAGACGGATGCCCGAGATGACGTCGTTGTTGGCTCTGACGACGGGCAGACCGCGTCTGGCGCAGGCTTCGATGAAGCTGGCCGCCGACGGGTCGATCACAACGGCAGAAACGCTTCTGCCGCCGATAAGCTCCAGCAGCGCGGATACATATTCCTCGTCGGTTTTCTGCTTCCCCTCCCGGTGCGAATCGAAATAATACTCCCGAAGCCGGAACCACACCCCGTCCTTTTTGCCCCAGAGGCCGAACGACGCGGGATTTGCCGTGCCGTAGTCGCAGGATACCGCAAACTGCCCGAAGGGACCCTCCGGCACGTCCCGGACGTAGCTCTCATCGAAGAAGTCGTAAACTCTTCCCTGCGCCGAGACCCATTCCCCGAGGATAAATCTGCGGTAGAATACGCCGGAATACATTTTGCGGTACCTCTCCCGCATCTCGTCCGAGAGGGCGGGATTGTCCTCCATCGTGAAATGGAGATAGAGCGCGCGCCTTTCCTCCGCTCTCCGCACCCACTCAAGATAGAACCAGTGCTGCGGGTTTTCGGGGTTGCAGTTGAACCAGAGCTTGGACCCCTCCACCGAGCAGCGCGCACAGGCCTGTTCAATGAAGGAGCGCGGCATTAGCGCCGCCTCGTCCATAAGCACGCCCGCAAAAGTCGCTCCCTGTATAAGCGCCGCCGAGCCCTCGTCCTTGCCGCCGAAGAGAAAGAACCTGTTCTCCCTTCCGCCACAGCGTATGATGACCAGATTCTGAGAGATCCTCTCCTCGCAGGCAAATCCAAGAGAACGCATCAGCGGCAGCAGCGGGGCAATAAAGTTGCGGCGCAGCGAAACTATCGTTTTCCCGCACAGTCCGAACTGCATCCCGTCAAAGCGCCTCATCGCCCAGCAGAAGAACGACAGGCCCATGCACAGCGTTTTTCCGCTTCGGACCGCGCCGTCGCAGATGATGGCATCAAGCTCACGGTAAGGCGACCCGTCGCACCACCAGACAAGCGTCTGCAATTGTTTTTTCGAAAGCTTCTCGATCACTCCGCTTCGCCGTTCCTTGCCGCTGCCTCGTCCATTGCGCGGAACAGCGCGGCGGCGCTCTCATCCCCGGTGCTTTTTCCGGCGTCGAGCAGCTTTGCCAGAAGCGCCATGGCCTCCAGCCTGTTTATCAGCTTGACTTCGATAGTACCGTTGCTTCCGCGTTTGACCTCGGAGAGCAGACTCAGGTCAAGTCCGTCAACGGTGCTCTCTCCGTCCTCACCGGCAAAGATGAGCCTGACCGCGTCGTTTGCTTTGCCGAATGCGAGCTTCTTGAGTCCGTGTACGATGTCCTCTCTTTTCGGGATTTTGCTCACTGTAATGATCACCTCTTCATCCATAGTCTCCCGGAAACGGAAAATCGCACATTTCGATGCAACAGAGATTTAAAAATAAAAAAAGGCGAGTCTTTTGACTCGCCTTAAAAGCTTTTTGTATATTGGGTTATCGCATCAGCCGCCGAGGTACGCCTTGCGTATCTCGTCGCTCTGAATAAGCTCCTGCCCGGTGCCGGACAGGCCGATCTTGCCTGTTTCGAGAACGTATGCGCGGTCCGCAACGGACAGCGCCATCTGCGCGTTCTGTTCAACGAGGAGTATCGTCGTCCCGTTTTTGTGCATGCTCCGTATGATATCGAATATCTGCTCGACCAGTATGGGCGCAAGTCCCATGGACGGCTCGTCAAGCATGAGGAGCTTGGGCCTGCTCATCAGCGCGCGGCCCATGGCCAGCATCTGCTGCTCGCCGCCGGAAAGCGTTCCGCTGATCTGTTTTCTGCGTTCCTTGAGCCTCGGAAACTGTTCAAAGACCATCTCGAGATCCTCGGCGACCCCGCTCTTGCCCCTGGTATAAGCGCCCATCTCAAGGTTTTCCTGGACCGTCATCTGCAAAAAGATGCGGCGTCCCTCGGGGACCTGTGCAAGACCGCGTTCCACGATCTTGTGCGGCGCGACTCCGGAGATGTTCTCGCCCATGAATGAGATGGAGCCGGTCTTGGAGTGCAGCAGACCGGAAACGGTGTTCAGCGTGGTGGACTTGCCCGCGCCGTTCGCTCCGATAAGGGTAACGATCTCGCCCTCGTTGACCTCGAACGATACGCCCTTTATAGCGTGGATAGCGCCGTAATAGACGTTGATGTTATCAACCTTAAGTATCATTTTCGGCGCCTCCATTCTTTTTGCCGAGATAGGCTTCTATAACGGCGGGATTCTTCTGTATCTCGCTGGGCGTGCCCTTTGCGATGATCTTGCCGAAGTTCAGAACGCATATGCCCTCGCATATACCCATGACAAGATTCATGTCGTGCTCAATGAGCATGATCGCAATGTGGAAGGTGTCGCGTATTTTGCGAATGTTTTCCATCAGCTCCGCGGTCTCGGAGGGGTTCATTCCGGCCGCCGGCTCATCCAGCAGCAGAAGGCTGGGGTTGGTGCCGAGCGCGCGGACGATCTCCAGCCTGCGCTGAGCGCCGTAGGGCAGGGAACCTGCCTTGTGGTCCGCGAGATCCTGCATGTCGAAAATGCTCAGAAGCTCGAGCGCCCTTTCGTGTGCGATCCTCTCCTGCTTCCAGTACCGGGGGAGGCGGAGTATGCCGCTCCACATGCCGTATTTTATCTGGTTGTGCAGTCCAAGCTTTACGTTATCCTCAACGGAGAGGTTCGAAAACAGGCGGATGTTCTGGAACGTGCGGGCGATGCCTGCGCGGTTGACCTGAACGGTGTTCATGCCGTTGGTGTCCTTTCCGTCAAGCAGTATCGTGCCGCGGGTCGGCTGATAGACCTTGGTAATAAGGTTAAAGACCGTCGTCTTTCCGGCGCCGTTCGGGCCGATAAGTCCGGCTATTTCGGTGCGGCCGATGATCAGGTTGAAGTCGTCAACGGCGGTCAGTCCGCCGAAGTCAATGCCCAGGTGACTGGCTTCCAGAATGGGAGACTTGTCCAGGTCGCGCTCCGGAATGATGCTCCTGGAGGGCACCGGGACCATTTTGATTTCATTAGATCCGTTAGTCATCGACCTCATCTCCTTTCCTCCGTCTGGGGATGATCTGACCGAAAAGGTTCTTGATCTGCGGGCTGTTCGTTGTCAGCATGACAAGTATCAGCACTATCGCATAAACGAGCATTCGGTAATCGGCAAACTCTCTCAGCGCCTCCGGCAGGATATACAGCACGGTGGCCGCGATGATAGAGCCCCAGATGTTGCCCAGTCCGCCCAGAACAACATATACCAGCACGAGAATGGAGGTGTTGAAGTCAAACTTGCTGGAAACGATGCTGGAATAGTTAAGGCCGTAAAGCGCTCCGGCGGCTCCGGCGAGCGCGGCCGAGGTGACAAAGGCCATCAGCTTGTATTTTGTGATGTTGATTCCAACGCTCTCTGCCGCGATGCGGTTGTCGCGCAGGGCCATGATCGCGCGGCCGGAGCGGCTGCGCACCAGATTGAGCACGATGATAAGCGTCAGCATTATAAGTATGAATCCGGCTGTGAACGTGGCTATTTTCTCCACGCCGACAGCACCCTGCGCGCCCTTGATGATGGCAACGCCCGTCTCGTCCATTCCAAGGCTTTCAACGGTCTTTGTGCCGTCAAGGTTGAAGGCGATGTGCAGCCCTCTGGAGTCATATCCGACTATCAGGCAGGTCACGAGGTCGCGGATGATCTCGCCGAAAGCCAGCGTAACGATGGCAAGATAGTCGCCGCGGAGACGAAGCACCGGCACGCCGACTATAACGCCGGCAACGGCCGCGAACAGCGCGCCGACGACTATGGCTATGGCAAGACGCAGAGCCGCGGAGGGTATCGCGTTCTGCAAGCTCATTGCGGCGACAACGCCGGTAAATGCGCCCACGCTCATGAATCCGGCGTGGCCCAGGCTCAGCTCGCCCAGGATACCAACGGTCAGGTTCAGCGAAACGGCCATGACGATATAGCAGCATATGGGCACCAGCATACCGCTCACGGAACGGTTCAGCATACCCTGCGAACCGGCCAGCGACACGAGAACAAACGCGATAATAACGCCGAGATACGTTGCAAAGTCGACCTTCGTCGTGGACTTGAGACCTCTGAGTTTTTTCATCTCCGCCACCTCAAACTTTCTCGGGCACATACTTGCCCAGCAGTCCGGAGGGCTTCACCAGAAGCACCACGATGAGCACGGCGAACACAATGACGTTGGCAAGCTGAGTGGAGATATACGCCTTGGCAAAGGACTCGATTATTCCCAGCAGGATGCCGCCGAGGAATGCGCCCGGAATGGAGCCGATGCCTCCGAACACGGCGGCGGTAAAGGCCTTGATGCCGGGCATGGAGCCGGTGGTCGGCATAAGCGTGGGATAAGATGAGCACAGCAGCACTCCGGCAATGGCGGCCAGAGCC
Source organism: uncultured Oscillospiraceae bacterium (assembly GCA_934515035.1). Lineage (GTDB taxonomy): Bacteria > Bacillota > Clostridia > Oscillospirales > Oscillospiraceae > CAKSXP01. Next base: position 4,432 of record CAKSXP010000004.1, on the reverse strand, counting down.
GAGCCGATGGCGAAGGTCATGGAAATGGTCCTGTTGACGTTGATACCCATGAGCTGTGCCGCGCCCTTGTCCTCGGAGCAGGCGCGCATCGCCTTGCCGAGCTTGGTCTTGCTTGTAAACAGGGTCAGCCCGATCATGATAACGACGCACACGACGACCGTCACCAGTGATATGCAGGGAACGGAGAGCCGCCCGTCAAAGAGCTTGAGCGTGTCCGTCACAACAGAGGTATATACGCGGGGATTGGCTCCCCAGATAAGCAGTGCGGCGTTCTGCAAAAAGTAGGATACACCGATCGCGGTTATAAGCACGGCCAGCGACGTGGCCTGCCGCAGGGGCTTGTATGCCAGCCCCTCGATAACGACGCCCAGCACGGTACACACGATCATCGCCAGCAGGATAGCCACGATGCTCGGAACGCCCCAGTAGGTCATCGCGCACAGGGAGATGTATCCGCCCACCATGATAACGTCGCCATGAGCGAAGTTGAGCATCTTGGCAATGCCGTAAACCATGGTATACCCCAGGGCGATGATAGCATACACGCTTCCCAGGTTGATCCCGCTGATCATGTAGGAGAGAAATTCCATAAATCGCACCTCTCTTTTATATATGTTCTATGGCAGAAACAGGAGCGTCGGCGAAAAAAGCGCCGCTCCTGTTTCTACCGTAGAAATGGAGGGGGGCTGCCGGGTGATCCCGGCAGCCTGCCTCGCTTACTCAGGTTTGAATTCTATCGATCCGTTCAGGGAGTGACGTAAACGCCATCCTTGATAACGACGGCCATAGGTGCCTTCGAGACCTCGCCGGTGGTGGACCATGTCATGCCCTCGCCGGTCAGTCCGTCAACGCTGAATCCGTCCGCGGTGATAGCGGCGATAAGCGCCTCGCAGATGTCTTCGGTGCTCATGTCGCTGGTGCATCCGGCAGCCTTGATAGCCTCATAGATAACGTAAACACTGTCATATCCGTCGGCCGCGAACTGGTTGGGAGTCTCGCCGTACAGATCCTGATACTTGGCAACGAATGCCTGGGTGCGCTCGTCAGCCGCGTCGGCGGAGAACGGGGTCAGCAGCATGACGCCCTCGGCCAGAGAGGTTTCAAATCCCGGCTGGGTCAGAATGCCGTCCATGCCGTCAACGCCGAAGAATGTGGGCTCATATCCCATCTGGTCTGCCTGGGTCAGGATGGTGGAAGCGGGCTGATAGTATATCGGAAGGAAGATGAGATCAGCCCCGGCAGACTGTGCCGCGGTCAGCTGGACGGAGAAGTCGGTCTGAGTGGCCTCGTTGAAGGTGCCTTCATAGACGACCTCGATGCCGGCCTTTCCGGCCTCTGATACAAAGGTGTCGCGGATGCCCTGGGAGTATGCGTCGTCATTTTTGTAGATAACGGCGACCTTCGCATCGGGCATGTTCTTTGCGATGTAGTCCGCGGAACCGCTGCCCTGGTTGGGGTCGGAGAAGCAGACCTGGAATACATTGTCCTTACCCTCGGTAACGTCGGTGGAGGAAGCGGAGGGAGTCACCTCGAACACGCGGTCGGCATAGGCCTCTGCCGCAACGGCGATGCAGGGGGTGGTGGTAACGGAGCCGACGAGGACCTGCATGCCCCAGTCCATAAGGATGTTGTATGCGTTGACGGAGGTCTCCGCAACGTGAGTATCGTCCTCGGCCTTGAACTCGAACTGAATGGCTCCGCCCAGAGCGTTGATCTCGTCAACTGCGATCTGAGCGCCGTTCATGGCCGCGATGCCATAGATGGCCGCGCCGCCGGTGAGGGGGCCGATGCCGCCGAGCTTGAAGGTGCCGGAAGCCGCGGAAGGCTCATCTGCGGGAGCGTCCGCCGCGGGAGCGTTGGTAACGGGCGTGTCGGTTCCGGGCTCGTCAGACGTCCCGTTGCCGCATGCGGCGAAGAAGCAGAACATCATAGCGAGAGCCAGCATAACACAAAGCAGTCTTTTCATTTTGGTCTCTCCTTTTTTCAAAAGAAATGATGCTTCAATTTAATCATTTGAAGTGATATTATTTTAGTTTAAGCCCCCCTGATTGTCAATCGGCGTAATAAACATTAATAACCTTGGCAAAACATTAATCTATCATGTTTTTTACCAAGAGCTCAGTCTTTACCACCCGGCCATATGTCCGCATGAGGCAAACATTCTCTCTTCCTTGCAATTTTGGAATACAGGATATATAATACCAGAGCTAATAGCGGGAGGTCAATACCATGCAGCTTTTGAATCTGGCAATAAAACTTGCTCTCATCGTCCTTTCCGGCTTCACCGTGCGCCGTCTGAAGATAGTGGACGGCAGCTTCGAGCGCCAGCTTTCCAAGTTCGTAACGTCGCTTGCCCTGCCCTGTCTGATAATCGACTCGCTGAACGTTGAATACTCTGCCAGCGACCTCAAAAACGGCGCTCTGCTCCTCGCGGTGTCCCTGGGCTGTATGGCGGTCCTGTTCCTCGTCGGCACGGTCGTCTGCCGCATACGCCGCAATGACGCCGTGGGCCGTATGGTGCGTTTCGGAACGATCTTCCCGAACTTCACCTTTGTCGGCATGCCGATAGTCGAGGCGCTTTACGGCAAGACCGGCCTGTTCTATTTTGTCCTGTTCACGGTCATGATACGCCTGTTTTATTATTCCTCCGCCGAGCCGCTGCTGAGCGGCCGCCGCTCCGGGAATATGAAGGAAGCTCTCAAGAACTTTTTCTCCGCCCCTGTGATAGCGGTTTTCATCGGCGTGTTTCTGTATCTGACTCAGCTGAAGCTGCCGTATCCTCTCGCCTCCGCGATAGAGGCGATGTCAAAGATGACCTCCTCTCTCGGCATGGTGCTCTGCGGACTGATCCTCGGCGGCGCGGAGATCGGCGAGATGCTCCGTCACCCGTCATATTTTCTGCTCTCGCTCATCCGTCTTGTCGTCGCCCCCGCGATAGTTCTTGCCATACTGCTCCTGACGGGGCTGGACGATATGATAATCCGCGTGTCGGTAATCTACTGCGCGCTGCCCGCGGCCGCTCTGCTGCCGACCTTCACGCTGCAATACTCCGATTCGGACATTGCCGGGCGCGTGGCGTCGGCAAATGTGTTTCTGTCAACGGCGCTCTGCGTCGTAACTCTTCCTGTCTGGTCTCTGGTGCTGGACGCTGTACTCTGAATCTGAAAAGTGGTGTTTTCGATGAATACATATAATGCCGGGACCTGCGATGTCGCCGTGATCGGCGCGGGACACGCGGGAATAGAGGCCGCCCTTGCCTGCGCAAGACTGGGGCTGGATACGGTCTGCTTCACCGTGAACCTCGACTCCGTCGGCAACATGCCCTGCAACCCCGCCATCGGCGGCACCGGAAAGGGCCACCTCGTGCGCGAGATAGACGCCCTCGGCGGACAGATGGCAAAGTCCGCGGACGAGGCCTGCATACAATACCGCATGCTCAACCGCGGCAAGGGCCCCGCCGTCCACTCCCTGCGCGCCCAGGCGGACAGGCGAAAATATCAGGCCGTGATGAAGCGCATCCTGGAAAGACAGGAGAATCTCCGCCTGCGCCAGGCGGAGGTCGTGGATATCGGCGTCAAGGACGGAAGGGTCACCTCCGTCACGACCTATACCGGCGCGGTCTTTTCCTGCCGCGCGGTCATCGTCTGCACCGGCACCTACCTCTCCGGCAGGACGATAATCGGCGATGTCACACGGGTCTCCGGACCGGACGGTCTCGCCGCCGCAACGGAGCTTTCGCCCCGTCTGGCACAGCTGGGGCTTTCTCTGCGCCGGTTCAAGACCGGCACGCCGCCGCGTGTCAATGCGCGCAGCGTCGATTTCTCAAAGATGGAGCTCCAGCCCGGCGATGCAGAGCCGGAGGGCTTTTCCTTCTCAACGTCCGAGCCGCCCGAAAACCGCGCCGTTTGCTATCTCACATATACCAACGCTGAGACCCACAGGGTCATCCGCGAAAACCTCCACCGTTCTCCGCTGTATTCCGGCGTCATAGAGGGCATCGGGCCGCGCTACTGCCCGTCAATTGAGGACAAGATCGTCCGCTTTGCCGATAAGCCGCGCCACCAGCTCTTCGTCGAGCCTATGGGGCTCGACACCGAGGAGCTCTATATACAGGGCTTCTCATCCTCCCTGCCGGAGGATGTGCAGATGGAGATGCTGCACACGATAGCCGGTCTGGAGCATGCGGAGGTAACGCGCGCCGCCTACGCGATAGAATATGACTGCGTCGACCCGACGGAGCTTTACGCGACGCTTGAGAGCAAAAAGATCTCCGGACTCTACGGCGCGGGCCAGTTCAACGGCTCCTCCGGCTATGAGGAAGCCGCGGCGCAGGGTCTTGTCGCGGGAATAAACGCCGCACTCAAAATAAAGGGTCTCGAACCGCTCATTCTCCGCCGCAGCGACGGCTATATCGGAACGCTCATCGACGATC
>CAKSXP010000003.1 GCA_934515035.1 uncultured Oscillospiraceae bacterium | reverse complement strand
CCTCTATCAGGCTCAGCAGCGCCAGTGGCGAAACAAGGCTATCAGCGATACATATGAGCCGGGTTCGACCTTCAAGATAATCACGCTTGCCATCGGCCTTGAAGAGGGCGTCGCGAGCGTTAACGAAAACTACTACTGCGGCGGAAGCTTTCAGGTCACGGGCGATACAAAAGCCAGAAACTGCTGGAAGCTGGGAGGACACGGCTCCCAGACTCTTACCCAGGCGCTTCAGCACTCGTGCAACGTTGCGTTTATGAACATCGGCATGAAAATAGGGGAGGAGGCCTTTTATAAATACTGCGAGGCTTTCGGCTTTTTTGAATCCTCTTCCAACCCGGATGCGCAGCTGACGGGCTCAACGGGCGTTGACCTTATAGGAGAGAGCGGAAGCATATGGTGGAGCAGAAACGTTTTCTGCGATCCGGACAATTACAGCCAGCTTGCGGCGGCATCGTTCGGCCAGACATTCAACATAACTCCGCTTCAGCTGATAACGGCGGTATCCGCCTGCGCAAACGGCGGTTATCTTATGAAGCCCTATATCGTAAGCAAAATTACGGATGCAGACGGCGAAACGGTGACGCAGAACGAACCGACGGTCGTTCGCCAGGTGATAAGTGAAGAGACCAGCGCACTTGTCTGCCAGATGCTCGAACAGGTCGTCGGCGACAACATCGAGGGAACAGGCAAAAACGCTTATGTCGCGGGTTACCGCATAGGCGGAAAAACCGGAACGACCACGAAAACAACTCTGGAGGCGGCGACTGGACTGAAGGAATACATCGTTTCCTTCGTCGGGATAGCGCCCGCTGACGATCCTGAGATAGCAATACTTGTTCTGCTCGATACGCCGAGCACCAGCACCGGTATTTATATAAGCGGCGGCCAGATGGCGGCTCCCACGGTCGGCAATATATTTGCAGACGTCCTGCCGTATCTTGGAGTGGAGGCGGAGTACAGCGCTGAAGAACTTCAAAACGCCGACGTGTCGGTCCCGAACATCGCGGGAAAGAGCGTCGCGGAGGCACAGGCGCTGCTGAGTGAGAGCGGACTCAACTACCGCGTTATCGGAAACGGGGCGATGGTAACGTCTCAGCTTCCGGCGGCGAATGTATATATCGCCAAAGACAGTACGGTGCTCATCTATGCCGATGCCGAGCCCTCAAAGGGGCTGGAAGAGCTTCCGGACCTGACCGGATACAGCTATTCCGTTGCCAGACAGATACTGGAGCAGTATGGACTGTTCATCCGCTCGTCCAGCGGCGTTCATTCCAACTCCCAGACGGTCGTGGTTTCAAAGCAGAGCGTTGAAGCCGGAACAAGCGTCGAACACGGAACGGTCATAGAAGTGACGCTTGTCGATAATGATACGAGTATACAGGGAAGGTTCTAGGCAGCTTTCCTACTGGAGGAAAACAAATGAAACTTGGTAAATTGCTCAGCGGCATTGAGATAACTGAGCTCAATGCTTCGAAAGAACTCGAGATCGGCGATATACGCTATGATTCCCGCGCGGTCAGACCGGGCGACGCATTCGTTGCGGTGCGTGGATTTGAGACCGACGGACACAAATATATCGACGCCGCATATAAAAACGGAGCCTCCGTCGTCATATGCGAGGAAGCTCCCGCGGATGGCGGCGCATACGTTCTGACGCCGGATACCAGACTTGCTCTCGCACTCTGCGCAAGGAACTATTTCAGAGATCCTGCGTCTGAGATGCGTATCATAGGCGTCACAGGAACAAACGGCAAAACAACAAGCACGATGCTCCTGAAGCACTTTCTGGAGGACAACGGCGAAAAAGTCGGCCTGATCGGCACGAACCAGAACATGATCGGAGAAACCGTCGTGCCGACAGAGCGGACAACGCCGGAGTCTTATGAGCTGCAAAAGCTGTTCCGGGAAATGGCAGACGCGGGCTGCACCTGTGTTGTGATGGAGGTCTCGTCGCATTCCCTTGCGCTTGAGCGCGTCGCGGGGATCGAATTTGAGCTCGGTGTTTTCACGAACCTGACGCAGGATCATCTGGACTTCCACAAAACGATGGAGGAATATGCCCGCTGCAAGGCGCTGCTGTTCAGACAGAGTAAAAATGCGGTCATCAACATGGATGACAAATGGGCTCCGTTCATGCTGGAAGCCGCAAAGGATGCCGGCTGCGCCGTGTTTACCTTTGCGGAGAACCACAAAGAAGCGGATCTCGTTGCAGAGGATATAAAGCTCTCTGCACGGGACGTGCGCTTCTGCGCGGTGATGGACGGGGATGAGCGGCAGGTCGTCCTGAACATTCCCGGAAGATTTTCGGTGTATAATGCGCTGGGCGTGATCGCTTCCGGCGTGGCTATGGGATATTCGCTTGAAGCCTGTGCCGCCTCTCTCGCAACTGCGGAAGGGGTCAAGGGCAGAGTTGAGGTGGTCCCGACGGACGGGGATTACACTGTGCTTATCGACTATGCCCACACGCCCGATGCGCTCGAAAATGTGATAAAGTCCATCCGGGAGGTCGCGCAGGGAAGGACCGTCATTCTTTTCGGCTGCGGTGGAGACAGGGACAGGACAAAGAGACCGATAATGGGAAAGATCGCCGTTGACAACGCCGATCTTGTGATCGTTACATCGGATAACCCGCGCACAGAGGAACCGGACGCCATTATTGCGGATATACTTGAGGGCGTCAAAAACACGGAAACTCCCGTAAAGGTCATAGCCGACCGCACGGAAGCCATCCACTGGGCTATTGACAACCACCATAGTGGTGATGTTATAATCCTTGCCGGCAAGGGCCACGAAACATATCAGATCATCGGAAGGACAAAACATCATATGGATGAGAGAGAGATCGTGGCCGAATACTTGGAGAAGAGGAAAGAAATATGACTTTGGAGCTTTGTCTGGCTTTTATCATCGCTTTTATCTCGGCGGTAATCATAGGAAAATTTATGGTTCCATGGCTCAGAAAGATAAAAGCGGGCCAGATGATAAGAGAGGACGGCCCTACATGGCACAGGGCCAAATCCGGTACGCCGACGATGGGCGGCATCATGTTTATCGCGGGAACCGCGCTTGCCTGTGTTTCGGCCGGATTCAAGGCGATGACAGAGGGAGAATACGGACACATGATCGTGTTCCTCTTCGCGCTTATTTTTGGGGCGATAGGTTTTCTTGACGACTATGAAAAGCTGAAGAAAAAACAGAACCTGGGCCTGACGGCAAAGATGAAATTCCTTCTTCAGCTCGTGGTGGCGATAGCGTTCATATTCCTGCTCCGCAAGCTGGGATATCTTCAGCCGCATCTGTATATCCCGTTCTGGAACGTAACGTTTGAGATACCGGAGATCGTCTATTTCGTTTTCGCCGCTTTCGTTATTGTCGCGGAGGTCAACGCCGTCAACCTTACGGACGGCGTGGACGGTCTTGCCACGGGAACGTCCATACCGGTGTTCCTCTGCTATGCCGCCGTTGCGTTCACCTGGGGAACGCAGTATGCGGGGCTTGGAGTGTTTGCCTCCGCGCTCGCCGGCGGACTTCTCGGATTCCTGGTATATAATTTCAATCCCGCACGCATATTTATGGGTGATACGGGTTCTCTGTTCCTCGGCGGGGCTGTCTGCGGAATGGCGTTTATGATGGATATGCCGCTCATTCTCATTCCGCTTGGCCTTATGTATATCATTGAAGCTCTCAGCGATGTGATACAGGTCGGATATTTCAAGCTCAGCCACGGCAAGAGAGTCTTTAAGATGGCGCCGTTCCATCATCATCTTGAGATGGGCGGCTGGACAGGCAAAAAATGGAGCGAAAAGGAGCTTTTCGCTCTGTTTACTGGAATATCCGCTCTGTGTGCTTTTGTGTCATATTTCGCGGTTATGGGAAGATTCTGATTTCTGAGGCGCTGAAAAGGAGGCTGGACAGTGGAGGAAAACAAAAAATCCGTTGTATATGATCAGACCCGTCTGGCCGACTATACAGAGGACAGTACGATACAGCGAGGAAGGATCGATCTTCCGTTCATGCTGCTGACGCTGCTGCTGCTGACGATAGGCGTTGTGATGGTCCTTTCGTCGAGCTTTGCCCGGGCGTATTACGATCTAGAAAACGAAACAGGCGGAGACGCGACCTATTATTTCGTGCGTCAGCTGATATTTGCGATCGGCGGAGTTGGGGTAATGTTCATTTTTTCCCGCTTCCCGATGGTTCTTTACAGACGTCTGTCGTTTATTATCCTCTGCGCCGGAATAGGGTGCCTTGCGCTCGTTCCGATCATAGGCACCACCGTCAACGGCGCAAAGCGCTGGATCAGCCTTGGTTTTACAACTTTTCAGCCGTCGGAGATAGCAAAGATCGGTGTTATACTCTATTTCTCATCGCTGATATGCAAGTTCAGGGACAAAATGCAGACCTTTAAATACGGCATAGCGCCCTTTGTTGTCATTCTTGCAATAATCGTCGGACTGCTGCTGCTGGAGCCGCATATTTCGGCGTCGATAATCATTATTGCGGTCAGCGTAGTGCTTCTTTTTGTCGGCGGCGTTAAGCTGCGCTGGTTTGTCGGCGGCGCTGCCGTGCTCGGCCTGGGCTTTGTTGTCGTCGTGACTCAGTTTGCGCATGCGTCCAGCAGAATACAGACGTGGCTCGATCCGTTTGCGGATGCAACGGGCGACGGCTGGCAGACCGTGCAGTCGCTTTACGCGGTCGGCAGCGGCGGCATGACGGGGCTGGGACTTGGTCAGAGCCGCCAGAAATACCTGTATCTGCCCGAAGAGCATAACGACTTTATTTTTTCGATCATCTGCGAAGAGCTCGGATATATAGGAGCTGTCCTGATCCTTGCACTGTTTGCGCTGCTAATCATACGCGGCTACTGGCTTGCCATGCATGCGCGCGACAGATACAGCTTTTTTGTCTGCGTCGGTATCACAACGCTGCTGGCGTTTCAGGTCATTATGAACGTTTCCGTCTGTACGAACCTGATGCCCTGCACGGGCATTTCACTGCCGCTGTTCAGCTATGGCGGAACGGCCCTGCTGATCCAGATGGCGGAGATGGGGATAATACTGAGTATGTCGCGCGATATACCGGCGAAAAAGTCCGGCTGAACTTACCGGCAAAAGATATGTTAAGGAGAAATGAATATGAGGTACCTCTTTACATGCGGCGGGACCGCCGGACATATTAACCCTGCGCTTGGTGTTGCCGAGCGCATCATGCAGCTCCAGCCCGATGCTGAGATCCTGTTTGTCGGTGCGGCCGGGAAAATGGAAACGGAGCTTGTTCCGCGCGAGGGCTTTGATATAAAGACCATAACCATAACCAATATCCGCCGCGGCATAAAGCCTGCGGATATCGTTCACAATGCAAAGACGCTCAAAAACATAGTCACATCGACCGCCGCCAGCAAAAGGATCCTGAAGGAGTTCAAGCCGGATGTCGCCGTCGGTACCGGCGGCTATGTGTGTTATCCCGTCCTGAAGGCGGCGGCGTCTCTCGGAATACCGACCGCCGTGCACGAGTCGAATGCAGTTCCGGGTCTCACGACAAGCCAGCTTGCCGGCGTCGTGGACAGGATAATGGTCGGGTTTGAGGAGAGCAGAAAAGAGTATAAGCATCCCGAAAAGGTCATAGTGACGGGAACCCCGGTGCGTACCCAGTTTGACCCTGACAGTGACCCCGCACAGGCGAAAGAAAAGCTTGGCCTGCCGGCTGACAAGCCGCTGGTACTCTCCGTATGGGGCAGCCTCGGCGCTTCAAAGATGAATGAGATCGTTGTCGGTGTGATCGAACGCGCGCTGCGCAAGCCCGCGTTCAGCCTTATCCACTCTGCGGGGACCCGCGGATATGACGCGATGGAACAGCGCATGAGGGAAGAGGGCATCGAAGACTGTGCCGGATCCGGTTTTCTCGTAAAGAACTATATTTACAACATGCCGGACGTCATGGCCGCCGCCGATATTATAATTTGCCGCAGCGGAGCATCCACGCTGTCGGAGCTTGGCTATATGGGCAAGCCGGCAATACTTGTTCCGTCTCCGAACGTGACGAACAACCATCAGGAGAAGAATGCGCGGGTCCTGGAGGCGAAGGGAGCCGCGAGGGTCATTCTTGAGCCCGATTGCAGCGCCGATAAGCTTATCGGCATGATCTCCGAACTGCTGAAGCATCCCGATACGCTTTCCGAGATGTCCAAACGGATGAAGAGCTTCGGAAATCCGGATGCGACAGACAGGATAGCCGACATTATCATCGGGCTTGCCGGAAAATAAAACGCGGAAAATGCCGGTTTTTTTGACCGGCGTTTTTCTTTGTTTCTCTTGTTAAAACCGCGGAAATATGGTAACATTATAACCAAAATGTCTCTGTATGCATAGTATGTTGCAAATACTGTGTGGAGGAGACGTCTATGAGTATCTGGCGAATCAACGGAGGAAGGCAACTTTGCGGAAGCGTCCGTTCACAGGGGTCAAAAAATGCGGCCCTGCCCATAATCGCGGCTTCCGTGATATGTCCGTGCGAGACCGAGCTTTTGAATTGTCCCAGGCTGCGCGATATCGAAACCGCGCTGGATATTCTGCGGCATCTCGGCTGCGGCGTTGAGCGTGAGGATGATATAGTCAATATCGACTCCAGAAAGCTTTGCAGGTGTGACATCCCGGAGCGTCTTATGCGCGAGATGCGGGCTTCCGTCCTGTTTCTCGGGGCGCTGGCTGCGCGCACGGGCCGCGCGGAAATATCCGCACCCGGCGGATGCCGCATCGGCAAGCGCCCGATAGACATCCACCTTTCGATGCTCGGCAAGCTTGGCTATGATGTCAGCGATGACGGGAGCAGGATCGTCTGCTCCGCGGGAGAGCTAACCGGCGGAGAGTTTGAGCTTCCGTATCCCAGCGTGGGAGCAACGGAGAATGCAATGCTTGCCGCCTGCGCCGCAAAGGGAAGGACCGTTATACATAACGCGGCCAGAGAGCCGGAAATATCCGCTCTTGGCGCGTTTCTTACCTGCATGGGAGCCGATATATCGGGCCTTGGGACCGGAAGCATAAGCATAAACGGATGCCGTCCTTCGGAAAGAGTGGGGTTCAGAATACCGGCAGACAGAATAGTAACGGCAACGCAGCTGTGCGCCGTTGCCGCCTGCGGCGGCTCTGCCGAGATAAGCGGTGCGATAGCCTCGGAGAACGAGGCGGTCCTGGACGGTCTGAAGCGCTGCGGGTGCGAGATCACCGGCGGCGGACAGAAGCTCAGCATTCGCGCTCCGGAAAGGCTGTGCTCTGCCGGGCTTATCGCAACAAGGCCGTTTCCCGGATTCCCGACGGACGCTCAGCCGCTGATGATGGCGGCCAGTCTGCGGTCGGCCGGGTCCACGATCTTTATAGAGAATATATTTGAAAACAGATATATGCATGCACATGAGTTCCGCAAGCTCGGCGCTTCCGTCCAGACAGAGGGCCGGGTCGCGCTAGTAACGGGGACACCGCAGCTGCACGGCAGCGAGATGCGGGCAAGTGACCTTCGCGGGGGCGCAGGACTTGTCATAGCGGCAATGTCGGCACAGGGACAGTCCCTTGTCGTTGATGACGGGGAATATATCGCCCGCGGGTATGAAGATATTTCAGCGCTGTTTTCCGGACTCGGCGCGGATATCGAACCTTGGAATATGAAAGGGTAATACAATGGCACAGGCAAAACCAAAGAAGGTAAAAAAGCGCAGCGCGCTGTATGCGCCGCTGACGTTTATCATAGTTTGCGCGGCTCTGGTGTTCGGTATAGGCGTTTTTTTCCGCGTTTCCGCGATCGAGGTCATCGGCGCTTCGTACTATACCGAACAGGAGATAATCGACGCATCGGGCATCGAAAAGGGCGATAATCTGTTTTTTATAAACAGATTCGCAGCTTACAGCAGAATTTACGCAAAGCTTCCCTATATTTCAAGCGCCGTTGTGTCGAGAGCGCTTCCCAACAGGATCGTGATCGAGGTAACTGAGGGAAACGCGGTCGCATGTATACGCAGCGAGGGAGAATACTGGCTCATCGACAGAAACTGCAAGATACTCGACAGCGTCGGCGCCGCGGACGCACAGGGCGTTATCAATGTTACGGGACTTATCCCGTCTGCACCTGTCGTCGGCGAGGAGCTGAAGCTGGAGACGGGGGACAGCACCGCCGTGCAATTTGTTTCCGACGTTCTGACGGCGATGTCGGAACTCGAAATGACGGGGGACGTGACTTATCTGGATATGACGAACATATCGGATCCGAGCTTTGATTATCTCGGCCGCTTTACGGTAAAGCTGGGACGTGACGATGCGGTGCAGTACAAACTTGAGCTCTTGCTCAGCGCGGTCGCTCAGCTTGGCGAAGGAGACGAGGGCCTGCTCGACCTGTCTATCGACAAAAAGGTGCACTTCAGCCCGTATTGATGCGCAATGCGGCGGAAAAGCTGTTTTTTTGTATTGGTTCACATAATATTTTATAAAGAAGTATTGACCTGCGCGAAAAATCGTTATAAAATAACTCTATATTTATGGATATAAACTGCATTGGTGTGCATATAACTTCGCACCAAGCCTAAATTATAATGGGAGGCTACGGATATGTCTTTTTCACTTGAGACCGGTCCCGAAAACGTTGTTACAATAAAAGTCGTCGGTGTCGGCGGAGCAGGAAACAATGTTGTCAACAGGATGGTAAAATCGGGAACTAAGGGAGTCGAATTCATCGCCATCAATACGGACAAGCAGGCTCTCGCGGTATCAAGCGCGGATCAGAAAATTCAGATCGGCGAAAAGCTGACTCATGGTCAGGGTGCAGGCTCCGACCCTGAAATAGGAAAAAAGTCCGCAGAGGAAAGCCGCAACAACATCGCAAAGAGCTTTGAGGACGCGGATATGGTCTTTATAACCGCCGGTATGGGCGGCGGAACCGGAACGGGCGCCGCTCCCACGATCGCTGATATCGCCAGAGAGGCCGGTATACTTACTGTCGGCGTTGTAACAAAACCGTTCGGGTTTGAGGGAAAGCGCCGTATGCTCCAGGCTCAGGCCGGTATAAACGAGCTTCTTGGAAAGGTCGACTCTCTGCTGATTATACCCAACGATCGTCTGAAATACGCGACCGACCAGAAGGTCACCTTTGCAAACGCTTTCGAGATCGCTGACGATGTTCTGCATCAGGCAGTCACCAGCATCTCGGATCTTATCAAAAACACCGGATTTATCAATCTCGACTTCGCGGACGTCACCACCATAATGAAGGACGCGGGATTTGCCCACATGGGCGTCGGACATGCAGCAGGCAAGGGCAAGGCAGAGGATGCAGCCCGCGCGGCTGTTGCCAGCCCGCTGATGGAGACCTCCATCGACGGAGCGAGAGGCGTTCTCGTCAATATCACCGGTTCTCAGGATATGGGGCTTGAGGATGTCGAGGCCGCGGCAAACCTTGTCCAGGCCGCCGCACATCCCGACGCCAACATTATCTTTGGCGCCACCTTTGACGACACCATGGATGACGAGATCCGCGTCACCGTTATCGCGACCGGTTTTGATGACGGCCCCGTCAAGAAGCCCGCTGAATTTGCCGCCGCTGCGGAGCAGGCACCCAAGGCCGAGCCGAGAGCCGAAACTGTGGTATCTCAGGGACTCTATACAGCTGCCTCGGAGAAGGCGGCATCCGAAAAACAGCCCGAGCAGGAGACAGTTCCCGCACCGGCTGCGGAGGATGAGGATCCCTTCGACAGTATCTTTAAGATTTTCAACTCCAAATAATTCTTCTGTCAAATCTTCCACGGGCGGGCGTCAGCTCGCCCGATTTTATATTGACATAAAGGAGACGCCTATGGAAATTACTGTAGCTTCGGGAACAATTACAGCGATGGGTGTCGCTCTTGGCGTTTGTTTTGGACTGCCTTTTGTGTTTATAATCGCAAACAGGCACAAAATGATGCTGATGCCGCTCATATGTGGTCTGGCCGCATGGTGTGCTTTTTCCTATTTTGGTGCGGGGATGCTGACACGCTCCGTTTTTACGTCTGATACTGTCGGCGGAGCGATCATGACGGCGGTCACGCAGAGCGTGATAATAGTTCTGGGTCATTTCCTGATACTGAAGTTTATTTCCAACAGCAAAAAAGAACCCGGTGCCGTGCTGTCATATGGCCTTGGATATACGCTCATCGAGCTTGTTCTCATACACGGAATGCAGCTGTTTTCAAAGATCGCGCTTGCAACCGCGGTGAATAATAACGGGTTTGAAAAGGTTGCGACGACGGTTGAGGACAGCGACGCATTGTATGAACTCGTGAACTCCATCGCGTTAACGCCGGTTTATGAGCATCTCCTGGGCGCGGCAGAGATAGTGTTCGTGTTCCTGCTTACATTGTCGGTCTGCGTGTTTGTGTGGTATGGGATAATCAGGTCAAAGCCGGCGCTGATACTTGCCGCTGCGGCCGCTCAGCTTATGTGCATGTGCGCGGTGATCGTGCTGCCGCTGTATTCCGTCACGGCCGCGGAGACGGTTTACGGAGTGCTTTCGGTGGCTTTCGCTGTGTTTGCGTTCTGCCTGTACAGGAAGGTGGAAGGCGGACCTCAATACAGTGCGGACCCGGTCAACAGGTTCAGCCTGTGATATGGATATATTTATTATCCCGTGTATATACTTTTTTATATGGCCGTTAACGGCGTGAAAAGGAGATGTCTTGCCTGAAAAGCAAAAAGTTATATATCGTTACCAGAGATATGGTGGAGATATATGCCCGCTTCCACGTCCCAAGAGCCGCGGCGGCACTGTCGTATTTTCTTACTTTGACGGTTTTTCCGCTGATGATCTGTCTTTATACGATGCTCCGGCGGTATATCACGGACATTGATGATATCGTCAAGTTCCTTCAGGGCATCGTTCCGGCCGAAACGCTGGACACGTTGGCGGACTACATGGTCTATGTCACGTCGCACAGCGGAAAGGGATTGTTTATTGCTGCGATAGCAGTCATGCTGACGTCCTCATCTGCGGCATTCCGCGGTCTGCATACGGTTTTTGCGGAAATGCAGGGAAAAGGCAGGTATCAGGGCATCGTTTTCTTTGTTTTCAGCTTCATTTTCTCCATTGTGTTTCTTGTTATAATGTATTTTGCGGCCATTGTTATCATAACAGGAGACTGGTTTCTTAAATTTGTCGGGAGCTATTTTCCCTTGCTTAATGTGAGCCTTGCCTGGAAATGGCTGCGGTTTGTATTGCTGTTCGCCCTGCTGCTGCTCGTGCTGTCGGGGATCTATGGATTATCGGCGCCCAAGGGAACGGAGAAACACATGATGCTCGGGGCGTTCACGGCTTCTGCCGCCCTTGTCACGATCAGTGTGCTGTTTTCGTGGTTTATAGGGATGTCTACAAGGTACTCTCTTATTTACGGGTCGTTGGCCTCTATAATTATTCTGATGTTCTGGCTGTATATATGCGCCATAATAATCATAATGGGCAACGCGCTTAATATCGTTGTCAGAAACATGTCGTCAAATGATACGGATATCTCTGAAGAATCAGGCGGTTTTTCTTTGTTTATTCGGCCGCAGTAATTCGGACTTGCCGGAAACGAATAGAATTGTAGGGCAAGATGGATGAAAACTTTATCGGGAGGCCGGATCATGCTGCAAACTGCGTTTATGCTGCTGATGAGCAGCGCTTTCCTGATGCTCAAACTGGGCACGGGAACAGGCTCGTTTCCAAAGCCGCTCAGAGCGGAAGAGGAGAGGGAATATATTGAAAAAGCGATTGCAGGGGATACAAATGCGCGCAATAAGCTTATCGAGCACAATCTGCGTCTGGTTGCGCACATAATTAAAAAATACTATACAATGACTGACGACCAGGACGACATTATTTCGATCGGGACCATAGGACTTATAAAAGGCGTTTCCACCTATCGCCCTGACAAGGGAGTAAAACTTGCGACTTATGCAAGCAAATGTATTGAAAATGAAATACTCATGTACTTTCGTTCGCAGAAGAAGCTGGCGGGGGTGCTTTCTCTTTCGGACAGTCTGGAGGCGGACGAAGAAGGCGGAAACCTGAGTCTCATGGACGTAGTGGCGCAGGACGACGATCTTCTGGATAATATCAGCGCGGATGAGACCAAAGCCGAACTAAGGGAATATATGGCGATCGCGTTGGACGAGAGGGAAACAAAAATAATAGAAATGCGTTACGGCATGGGAGGTGAAAAGCCAAATACCCAGAGAGAAGTGGCGTCTGCCTGCGGCATAAGCCGGTCGTATGTATCGAGAATCGAGAAAAGGGCTCTCGAGAAACTGAGAGAGTGCTTTGAAAAAGGGGAATGAGCCCAAATGCTGTAAAAGCATTTGGCGCTGGCTTATTCGGACATAGAAAGCCCCCGGTCATCAGGCGGGACAGTATTGACTGATGACCGGGGGACTTTCCATATATAAGAGAACTTTTATGACATGAGCTTCTTAACATACGGTATCCTGCTGAGCGAAGCATAGAGAATGACAGAGGCCGCGATACCGAATACTCCCTGTACGCAGTTGAACGGAATGTTTGCGGCCGAAGCTATTCCGAACCCGAGGATCACGGATTCAAAAACAAAGTAGCCCAGAACCATGATCACCTCTCCGACGAGTGCGGCGATGACGGAAAAGACAACGGGTTTGGAAACGGCCTTGCGCAGTATGGCCCCGGCGGCAAGTGCCATAAGCGCCTTTATGATAAGAGTACCGCCGGCGTAAAGCGTATAGCCGCATATTATGTCGGCAAGAGCGCTGCCTATTCCGGCGGCCGCGGCGCCCCAGAAGGGGCCGAGCATGAATGCGCCGAAAAGGACGATCGCATCACCGCAATTGACATAGCCGCCGAGCGGCGTCGGGATCTGCGGGATCATTGTTGCAACGCAGCAAATTGCTGCGATCAGTGCGGAAAAAACGACTTTTCTGGTTGTGTTGGATCTGATCATTGTGCTGGAGCCTCCGTGCTTATGTTGTAAACTTGCAGAAAGAACTTTCCGTATCCGGCATAGAGTATCATCGAATGTCCGACTCCGTAGAGCTGGCTGCCGACGACAACTCCGTTGTCGGTCAGAGTTCCCTGAACTTCAATAGTGATGTATACGGATGAATAATCCGGCTTGGGTATTCTTTTATACTCTTCGTCCTCTTCGTCGTACTCATAGCATGCGGCCTTATCACGGACCACGTTGGTAACGGTGCCGAGACGGAACATGTTTGTGGTTGCGTCGCTCGCCGTATCGCCGATATTGACCTTGTCGATAACGTAGTCGGCACATTCCTCTTCATAGACGGTTATATATACCGTCTGTGTGGGAGAGCTTACAGAACCGGTCCTGATGAGCTTGTATCCGATGAATCCGGCGGCGAGGAGGACCAATACGATTATGATTATGTCGATTATATTGAGTTTTCCCGGTTTTTTTGCTTTTTCGTTAGCCATTGATATTACCTGCTTTCTCATTTTCTTTACAGATTGCTGTGGCTGCACAGAGAAGGGCAAAAAGCAGCCAGAAAAGAACCATTACCCTGGGGTAGCTCCAGGGGAAATCGGTTATCCCAAAGAACATGCTTCCGGCCAGACCGGAAACGGTGCCTGCGATGACACCCTTTAAGAGCGGAGTGGTGCCTTTACGTTTAAGATGTCTTCCGCCGCGGCGCATCGCAAAGAACAGCGACAGAACAAAGGACGCAAGACCGAATACGCCGGACTCGGCCCAAATCTGAAAATAAATATTGTGTCCGTGGATAAACGCCGCTTCCGCGGTATAAACACCCGCGATCTCTCTCGAATGTTTGACCGTGTCCGCGCCGAGACCGACGCCGAAGACCGGCTTGAGCTTGATGATCCTCAGCATGGCGGCGTATATATACGTTCTTGTGTATGTTGAGGAGTCGGACATATTGAATATCGTCAAAATGCGGTTGAGAATACTGTCCGGGAGAAGGGGGATGCAGCATACGCCAACTACGATAGCGAGCGGTATCCATCGCGGACAGAGCAGACACATCAGAATAAACATTGAAAAAGCGAACGCGAGCCAGCCGCCGCGGGCATAGGTCATCAGAAGTGCGCCGACGCACAGGATGAATACGGCAAGAAATCCGAGCCGCTGCCAGCGCCTGGGTGCGAAAAAGAACATGCAAAGCATAAGCGGGGAGAAATACACAAGAATATTTGCGTATGAATTCGGGTTTTCGAAGAAGGAATAAACGCGTCCGGGCATGTTTGTGTTCAGGGTAAGATCGGTCAGGACCTCATCAGCCTCGACGCCCATATAACGCTGGAGTATGGCATAGGCTGAACTGATAAAAAGTCCGCCGGCAAGAAAGACGGTGAACCACAGGATCTTTTTCTCGCTGTTGAAAGCGTTCACAAATACAACAACACATATCATGCAAGTCACGCCGAAGAAGAAGAACCTGAGACTGAGCGAAAAGGCATCTGACCACAGCAGACACAAAAAAACGGTCAGGGCATATATGCATGGAAAAGCGCCGATACTGTCAAGCGACAAACGCTTTTCCGGATCTTTTATGCCGGAAAGCCAGAAGAATATGAGTGCGGCCGCGGCAAAAAGCAGGCTGTACATATTGTTCCAGCGCGTCTGAGGAATTATCAGAAGGGAAAAGACCATAACGCAGAATACCGGTACGGTATATCTTCCGAAGGCTTCGAGACAGGTGACAAATATGCTTCGGTCGGCCGTCGGCTTTATCTTCAGATATAGCTTTCGCAAAAGGACCGGAACGATGTTTAAACACATCTCGATAATATGCCGGAAGCGGCTGGTCTCCCACGCTTTTTGGAGGAACCCGCCTCCGGTCAGAGCCTTCATCAGAAAGCCCCGCTTGAAAACAGAGACGATCCGCATGATGAACCGGTGGAACGGTCCGCCCTTGAATTCATTGCATATCCAGTTCCAGATCCGGGCGATAAGGTATAGGATCAGACTGTTTTCATATAGCTCCATAAGCAAAACCTCAGTTTCTGTTTTTGAACTTATAAAGCAGTCCGAGCAACAGGTAAAGCCGTGCGGAAAATAGCTTTGCAACGACGGTCTTGTTTCTGTTCATGCCGGACGGCGTATAGTTTGAGGCAGCATCCGCAAATTCCGGAATATCCATCAGCGATTTTACCTGCCGCTGCTTGTCCCGGAACGACGCGGGGTTCCCGTGGGCATAGATGTTGCCTATGGCGATGAGAAGCCCGGCCCACGCGGTGTTTCTCTGCCACCATGAGGGGACCGGAATGTCAAAGCGCGCAACAAGATCGCGCTTGAGCCGCATGGAATTAAGGAAAGTATCGACGCAGTCGGGCATATAGCGGCGCGTGGCCGAATCCGGGTTCTGCGTATAGAGATACAGTTCCTTTCCGGTAACAGCGAGAACGGATGGCAGAGAGAAGTATTCTATAAGGAAAAGTTCGTCCTCGAGATAGGCTCCCGTGAATGAAATGCCGTTATCCACGATTTTTTTCCGGTCGAACAGATATCTCCAGACAAATCCGTTGAAAAGATCGGCTTTCAGACGGTCGGCAAGGAGAGGGATGATGATCTCGTCAAGGATATCATCTTCAAAGCTTACGCCCTCCGGAAGGGGAAAGACGTCGGCTTCGGTCCTGCCGTCGGGGTATACGCGAAGATGGCTGCACGCTGCGCAGTCGGCGTCGTTATCATTGAGGACGCCCAGAAGTGCCTCCAGAAATTCGGGCTCGTATGCATCGTCCGCGTCGAGAAAAGCAATAAATTCTCCCGATGCGCTGCTGATCCCTTTGTTTCTGGCGCTGCTGACTCCGGAGTTTTTCTGGTGTATGACCTGTATGCGGCCGTCGGAAGCGGCCAGATCATCGGCAAGCTTCGCTGTGCCGTCGGTCGAGCCGTCATCGATGATAATTAGCTCCCAATCGGAAAAGATTTGCGAAACAACGGACCCGACAGCACGCTCCAGAAATACGGATGCGTTATAGGCTGGCATTATAATGCTGACACGGGGCATAATACTCACCGCCTTATCTCTTTGGCTTTGACATAGTATACATTATTCTCTTTTTATTTTCAACGGCAATAGACTAAATGTCAATGCGGAAAATGTGAGCCGAGTTGTGCATACATACGAATTTGAGCCGGCCGTTTTCAATTTCGGCGCACTTTCCGCTCAGCATACATACGGCGGCGGAAGCGCCGCTGTTCACGGAAAGAGAAACCACAGTCTCGGGGCCACGGTTGATAAGAACAACGAGCTCGGCGAAATCGCTTCTTCTCCGTATACAGACACAGTCGCTGCCGATGGCCTCAAAGAAGGCCTCGCCCTCTGACAGAATGTCGGAGTTTTCGCGTCTTATCCTGCCGAGCAATGCGTAGAACCCATACAGGGGATGAGGGCCGGGACAAAACGGAGCTCTGTTGAAGGGGTCTGCAGCGCCGTTCATGCCCATTTCATCGCCATAGTAGATACACGGAAAGCCGGGAAGCACATAGGTGATGCAGGCGCAGAGGGCCTGTAATTCCGCGCCGCGTTCGTCCTGCTCCGGGGATACGTCAAGTCTTGCGGCGTTACCGCGGCTGAGGCCGTCGAGTGTCGAACCGAGGGCGAGAACGGTCCTTATCCGGGGCACATCGTGGCTTGACAGGAGATTCATCAGACAGTAATAAAAGGGCCGCGGATAATCAAGCTTCTGTGACAGCAGAAAATCACACAGTGCGAATGCGTCGCTTTTCCGAAGCGCAAAGGATATAAGCGCCGAGCGGAGAGGATAGTTCATAACGGAATCAAGCGCGCCGCCGAGCGCATAGGCGCGTCTGCTGCCATAGCTTATCTTTGTGACCGCGTTTTCCCACACTTCGCCTATGACAATGGCGTTTGGATCCGTCTGCTTGACTGATTGACGTATGAGTTCAAGAACGTCGTCGGGGATCTCGTCCGCGACGTCAAGACGGAAGCCGGATGCTCCGGCCTTCAGCCAGTGCGGTATAACGCCGTCGGGCCGGCCGAGAATAAATTCCTGCCATGACGGGTCGTTTTCATTGACCTCCGGAAGGGAATCAAAACCCCACCAAGAGCGATAGCTGTCCGGATATGAGAAAAAGTCATACCAGCTCCGGTAACTGCTGTCCGGGTCGCTGTATGCGCCGTGCCCGTAACGCCCGGTTCTGTCGAAATATACGCTGTCTGAACCCGTGTGTGAGAAAACTCCGTCCAGAACGATGCTGATGCCGAGCTTCTTTGCGCAGAGGCAGAGCTGTTTGAGATCATCTTCGGTCCCGAGCATTGGGTCGATCCTGCGGTAATCGGCAGTGTTATACCTGTGGTTGGAGTCCGCTTCAAAGATCGGGTTAAGGTATATGGCGCTTATGCCCAGAGACGCAAGATAGGGGAGCCTGTCAATGATCCCAGCGATATTTCCGCCGTAATAATCGTTCGGCACATAATTCGCCTCGCCGTCCGACGGAGCCCATTTCACGGGCTCTGACCAGCTTTCATGTATTTCAGCCGTCCGTCCCATTTTGCGATGGTGTTCGGCGTTTGGCTTTCCCCGGCGGCAGAAGCGGTCGGGGAAGATCTGATACATTGTGCATCCGTGAAATTTTGACGGGGTAACGAAATCGGGAGAATAAACGGTGATGCTGTGTTCTTCGGCTTCTTCAACACAGATCCCGCCAAGGTCGAGCCTGAATTTATAAAACAGGAGCTGGGGAGCGGCGGGGAGGACGACGCGCGCGGAGAAAGATACGCCGTCCTTCTCGCATCGTATCACTCTACCGCCGATCATCAGCTCCGCCCCGGGAGAGAAAGCGTTTTTGTCCGCTGCCCTCAGAAAAACTTCGGAGCCGCAGACAACGGCTCCGGTCGGGGTCCTGTAAAGCGTATTGCGGTGATCGTGTTCGATCCCGGCGGCCAGGTCCGCTTTGAATCTGTCCCAAAGCCTGCTCAGCCGCGGGTTTATCCCGTCGAGCGGCGCTTCATCAAAACCGCCTTCGGGCAGCTCAAAGGAAACGCAAACTCTCTCAAAAGCCTGTTCCCAGGGGAGAGCATCCCGGTCAATGAGCAGCCGCAGCATCTCGGGCAGATACAGCCAGCCGTGCGGCCCGGAAAGTGTCCGTTTCCGGCCGAGATCGCCTTGCAGATCAAATGAGGCAAGACAATAGTCCCTTTCGAGAGGGCTGAGTTTATCCGGTATCGAGCAGGGCTCAATGTATCGGCCGCCGGAATAACGGACTTTCAGTCCGCCGCCCGTCCATATCTCGTTTACTTCAGCGCCAAGAATCACATACATATCAAATCAGTTCGCCATACAGCCCGGCATATTCTTTTGCTGGGGCCGAAAAGCTGAAATCCTCCGCTATTGCATTTTCAATCAGTGTATTGAAAGTCTCTTTATGATTTTCGTAAAGGTCTGCCGCGCGCGAGACAGCGCCGATCATGTCATCAGCGGTATACTGCCGGAAGGTGAACCCGTTTCCTTTTCCGCTCGGGGAGCGGAAGGGCCGTACGGTATCACAGAGACCGCCTGTTTCGCGCACTATCGGCACGGAGCCGTATCTCATTGCGATCATCTGAGAAATGCCGCAGGGCTCAAAGCGTGATGGCATCAGAAACATATCCGAGGCGGCGTAAACGCGCCGTGCAGCTGCCTCGTCGTGTTTGATATACGCGCAGAACCTGCCGCGGTAACGTTCCCCGGCGATGCGCATCTGCTCTTCGTAACGCTTTTCTCCGGTCCCGACGAGTACAAAACGTATGTTCATCGCCATAATGCGGTCAATGGCCTCTTCCAGAAGGTCTAAGCCCTTCTGCCCGGTGAGGCGGGCAACCATGCCTATAAGCGGACGCGACCCGGGCGGGTCCAGCCCAAGCTCTGAGCACAGAGCGCGTTTGCAGCGGCTTTTCCATTCCGCCGCGTTGTCCCCGAGTCTTTCGGGGAGAGCGGGATCGCGGCGCGGATCATAGGACTGCGTGTCTATGCCGTTGAGAATGCCGGCGAGCGTATCGCCTCTTTTTTGCAGCACGCCCTCCAGACCTTCGCCATATTCCGGCGTCCTGATCTCGAGAGCATATGTCGGACTTACCGTATTGATCCGGTCGGCGAAAACACATCCGGCCTTCATGAAGCTTGCACTGCCATAGCATTCAATGTATTCGGGAGTCATATACGCATATGGAATGGACAGAACATCACTTACAAATTCCGGAGAATACCTGCCCTGATATGCAATGTTATGGATCGTGAGCAGCGTTTTTATACAATTCCGGGCATCGTCTGCATATTGCGTTTTCAAAAGCATCGGGATAGCTGCGGTATGCCAGTCGTTGCAGTGAAGGATCTGCGGAGAAAAGTCAATGCGCGGCAGCATCTCCAGTATCGCGCGCTGAAAATAGGCGTATTGTTCGCCCTCTTCTTCGCCGCCCATGTATATCTCGCCGCCGAAATACCGTTCGTTGTCGATAAGAAACACGGGAACGCCATCATAGACCATGGTTTCAACGCCGACATACTGCCGCCGCCAGCCTATATCGGCATAAAAACTGGTGATATGAGTCAGCTCCGGGAAAAGCTTTTCTTTTATTACCCTGTGCAGCGGTATCACCACGCGGGCGTCTATACCCAGCCTGCGCAGCTGGCGCGGCAGCGTTCCCACAACGTCGGCCAGACCGCCGGTTTTGGCAAGCGGCGCAAACTCGGACGCAGCTATGAGGACCCGCGGGCGATCATCAGAAGCGATATTTCCGTTATTCATTTTCCGCCTCCGTGGTTTTAAAGAAATAATAGATGCAGGATAGCGCGGGGAGCCGCAAAACAGCGCTGTGACTGTATTCGCGGAAGCAGGCAGGCGCGGACACGACTTTCCCGACGCCTGCTTTGCCGCTTCCCCCGAACCGGACGGAGTCGCTGTTCAGGACGGGGATCAGCTTTCCGGCGGCAGGCAGTCCGGCGGTGAGGCTTGCGTCGGAATCGGAAAAATTACACGCGCATATTATATGCTTTCCCGATATTCCGGTCCTCATAAATGCCGTGCAGCAGAGTTCGCTTTCGTCAGCATTGAGCCAGCGGAAGCCGGTCCATGAGTCGTCTATGGAATACAGCGCATCCTGATGCTTATAGAATTTGTTGAGAATGCGAACATATTCGCGCAATTTACTGTGCATCGGATAATCCAGCAGAAACCAGTCCAGCTGTCTGTCAAAATCCCATTCAATGAACTGACCGAATTCCGCGCCCATGAATATATGCTTTTTGCCGGGGTGGGCAAATACAAAGCCGAAAAATGCCCGCAGAAGCGCGAATTTTTCTTCATACCCGCCGTACATCTTGTCCAGCATGGATTTTTTGCCGTGGACTGCTTCGTCATGTGAAAAGGCCAGCATATGATGCTCGGAAAAACAGTACATCATCGAGAAGGTCAGTTTCCTGTGCGCACTGCTGCGGCAGCTGTGGGGAAGCGAAAGATAATCCAGCGTGTCGTGCATGAAGCCCATGTCCCATTTATATGTGAAGCCAAGCCCGTCCGGATGGGTAACGCCCGGATAGTTGTCGGACTCCTCCGCGATCGTGATGCAGCCGGGGAAAGCGGCGCCGACCGCGGCGTTCAGCTCTCTGAGAAGGGAGACCGCCTCATAGCAGATGTTTCCGCCTTCGCTGTTCGGAGTAAAGCGTCCGCCTTTTCTGCCGTAGTCGAGAAAAACCATCGAGGACACGGCGTCCGCTCTTATGCCGTCTACATGAAAACGGTCAAAAAAACTCATTGCGGAGGAGATCAGAAACGACCTTACCTCCGGCTTGGCGTAATCAAATATCAGAGTTCCCCATTGTGGATGGTTTGCCATGAGAGCGTCGGACCTCTCGAAAAGGGGCGTGCCGTCAAAAAAAGAGAGGCCGTGCGCGTCACGGGAAAAGTGTGCGGGCACCCAGTCGATGATGACACCGATATTCCGCGAGTGCAGCCTGTCTACAAAATACATGAAGTCCTGCGGGGTGCCGTAACGTGAGGTCGGCGCGAAGTACCCCGTGACCTGATAGCCCCATGACCCGCCATATGGATATTCCGTGATCGGAAGCAGCTCGACATGGGTGTAGCCCATATATGAACAGTATTCGGAAAGCTCATCAGCCAGCTGCCTGTAATTCGGATAAAGTGCGCCGGGAGGCTTCCTCCAGGAACCGAGATGCAGTTCATAGACGCTGACGGGGCGCTTCAAGCTGTTGGCGGACTCACGCCGGGCAAGATAACCGGCGTCGGTCCATTCAAAGCCGTCTATGCTCCAGACCCGGCTTGCCGTTGCGGGTCCCGTTTCGCTGTGCAGGGCAAATGGATCTGCTTTCAAACGGGTCGTCCCGCCCTGTCCTGTCACGGCGTATTTATAGTTATCGCCGCGGGATGCCCGGACGGAGCCGGCGCGCCATATGCCGCCGGTGTTCGTCATCGGAGTTTTGCAGGGGTCCCAGCCGTTGAAATCGCCGGAAACGGAGACCGAAACCGCGTTTGGGGCCCAAACAGCAAAATCCCAGCTATCACCCCCGTTATGGGGATGACAGCCGAGATATTCGTATGCTTTATGCTCTTTTCCGGTGAAGAAGTTATCGTACATAGACGCCGCTCCGCTACTCGTTCGCTTTCATGGATTCGACCATATCGATCTTCCTGAGCTTTGCAAGCATTATCAGCTCGACGAGCAGCATGAAAACTATCGTGACTGCGGCAGCATAGACAAAGCTCATGGGGTATATTGAGCGGCCGAACATAACGGCGTCGACCTCTGCTGTAAGAACGACGAACCGGTGCAGCCAGATGCCGAGCAGCAGCCCGACTGCAACGCCGATAAGGCAGAGTATATTTGTTTCGCGGTAGATATACGAAGCGACCTCGTTTTCGTGAAAACCAAGGACCTTGATGGTAGCAAGCTCCTTTTTGCGCTCGCAGATATTTATGTTCGTGAGGTTATAAAGGACGATCACCGCGAGCACTCCGGCCGCGATTATAAGCACGATCACTATATAATCGATGCTCTCGACCGTGTTTCCGAAGCTCTCGCGGATATTCTCCGAGAAGCTGACGGCGAGAACGTTATCGCTTAAGAGCAGCTCGCTTGATACCTCGTTTCTTGCCTGCTGGCTTGAATCGCTCATTTTTCCCCAGACCATTTTATACTCGGGCGCGCCGCCGAATGCGTCGAAAAACGCCTCGCGGCCAAAATATGCGTAGCTCGTTATGTAGTTCTCGCAGACCCCGGTCACTTTTACCTCGGCGGATCTTCCATCTGCGTTCCGGACCGTGACGGTATCACCAACGCTTATACCCAACTGCTCGCAGAGCTTCTCGGACAGGATAACGGAGTTTTCGTCAAAGGGGATATCCTCTCCGCTTGTGCGCTTCCTGAGAGTCACAAAATCCGTCATAGCCTCAGTGTCCTCAGGAACGACGAGATTTGCACTGTGGGATTTGCCGGCGCGGTCGATATACCCGGATTCGGAGTGCAGGCACAGGGTGTCTTCTATATACGGAGAGCCGGATATCACGCCGGAAATCGAAGGATCGGTCTTGTCGGCGTCGGATTCCTTCAGGTACATGGTGAAATTATATTTATATATTTCTCCGAATTGCAGATCGACAATGTCGTGTATCGAATCGCGCAGGCCAAAAGCGCAGACCAGAAGCGCACTGCATCCGGCAATGCCGAAAACCGTCATGAAAAAGCGCTTCTTATACCGAAGAATGTTTCGCGCAGTTACCTTATGCGTGAATTTCATCGGTTCCCAGATAAACCGGATGTGCTCAAGGAAAATACGCTTGCCGGCCTTTGGAGCCTGGGGCTGCATGAGGGATGAAGGCTTTTCCCGAAGCTGGGACAGGCAGGCGGCCAGGGTAGCGCCAAGAGTGCACACGAGTGCGACAGCGGTGATGACGGCGGCGTATCCCAGACGGAAGGGCATTTCCGTTTTCGGAAGAGTAAACAGCATCTTGTATGCGTTGACGATCACCGGCGGAAGAGTTTTGAAGCCGATGATAATGCCGATGACGCTGCCTGTAAGACAGGCGAGAGCGCTGTATCCGAGATAGTACCCGAGAATGTGGCCGTCGGAAAAACCGAGTGCCTTCAGCGTTCCTATCTGTGTGCGTTCCTCCTCGACGAGACGCGTCATCGTGGTCAATGCGACAAGCGATGCCACAAAGAAAAGGAAAAGGGGAAACACCTTTGCGATCGCGGCGATTTTTTCGGAATTGGATTTGTAGCTGGTGAAGCCGACGGTATCGGCCCTGTCAAAAATGTACCACTCGGGCATATCTATCTCGTCGATCTGCTCCTGTGCGGCGTTCAGATCATCGAGAGCGTCGGAAAGCTTGCTGTCGGCGTCCTGCTCCGCCTGCTCGTAGTCGGCCTCTGACTCGATGAGCTCCGCTTCGGATGCGTCGGCCTGCCGCAGACCGTCGTTGTATTCCCGCGTTTTCTGGTCAAGCTGGGCCTGATTCTGAGATATCTGCGCAAGACCGGAGGCTTTGGCGGCGTCGATCTCTGCCTGCGACGCGGAGCGCTGCTGCTCAATGGCGGCGTCGATCTGTTCATAGGCAGAGTTCAGGGCGGCCGCTTTCGAGGCGTCCAGCTCCGCCTGAGAGCTTTCGATCAGGGCAAGAGCAGCCTGATAATCCGTCTCGGACATGAAGCTCTTTTGAGCTTCGAGCTGCTCGCGCCGGGCGTCGAGCGCTTCCTGATATGGAGCAAAGTTCTCGTCAACCTGTGACCGGGCCGCTTCCTTCTGTTCTTCGGCGGCGGCGGAGAGCGACGCGTCAAGCTGAGCCTGTGCGGCGGCGATGGAGCTGTTGAGCTGCGCAGATGCGGAATTGATCTGCTCCTGTGCGTCTGCGAGCTGTGTTTGTGCTTCATCAAGCTCGGCTCTGGCGTCCGCAAGCTGAGACCAGCCGTCGTCCAGCTTCGCACGGGCGTCCGCAAGTTCGCTCTCGGCCTCGGTTCTGGAGCTGTTATATTCGTTCCAGCCCTCGTCGAGCTCCTTCTGGGCGTCCGTCATGATCTCGTTATAACGAATCTCAGAGCGTTCCTGCCCGAAGTTTTCGAGCCGGTCTGCAAAGTTCTGGACATAATCCGTATATTCGTCAGAAAAACAATCTATTTCGGACGCGCCCTTAAGCGTCAGATATATGTCGGTCCAGACGTCCATACTGTAGGCTTCCGGGAGTACATACATGACCAGCTGCACGCTTCCTGTGCCGACTGACGAGGTCTCGCTCTCGATGGATATATAGTAGGGAAGGTCGATTATTCCAACGGCGGTAAGCTCCTCAAAATTATATGTGTCGGAAAGCTCGCCGTAATCCTTGCTTTCCTTGGAAATGCGGTATGTCTCGCCGATATGGTGCGATGAGGAATATGAATTCGGAACACAGATGAGACATTCGTTTTCGTTCTGCGGAAGCCGGCCCTCTTTGAGCACAAAACCGTTGACCAGATTTTCGTCATTGATATCAAGACCATATATTCTTGTGACGTAGCTTCCCTCGGAATTATCCAACGTAACATCCGTCACATATGCCGGCGTGGCGTCCTGAACATAGTCAAGGCTGCGCACGCTTTCAAGGTCGTCCTCGGTAATGCCGAGAGTTCCCTTGAAATAGAGGTCAAACATGTTGGTGTCTTTGTAATAGTCCCAAACCGTCAGCTGCATATCCGGTGTAGTAGCGATAAGTCCGCCGAGAAATCCGGAACCAACGGCAAAAATAGCGAGTATTGATAGAAAGCGGGCAAACGTGGAGCGGACGCTGCGGCAAAGCAGCTTTGCATATGTATGGCTG
>CAKSXP010000002.1 GCA_934515035.1 uncultured Oscillospiraceae bacterium | reverse complement strand
TACTTCCAGTATGACTCCAAAAAGACCGGCGGCGTCACCATCAGCCACCTGCGCTTCGGCGACAAGCCGATCAAGTCCCCCTACTATATCAACAAGGCGGACTTCGTCGCCTGCCACAACCCCTCGTATATCATCAAGGGCTACAAGATGGCCCGCGACATAAAGCCCGGCGGAGTTTTCCTCATCAACTGCCAGTGGACCCCCGAGGAACTCGACAGGAACATGCCCGCCGAGAGCAAGCGCTATATCGCCCGCAACAACATCCAGGTCTATACCATAAACGCCATTGACCTTGCCATCGAGCTCGGCATGGGCAAGCGCAACAATACTATCCTTCAGAGCGCCTTCTTCGCGCTGGCCAACGTCATGCCTCTGGAGGAGGCCATCGGCCACATGAAGGACGCCGCCACCAAGTCCTATCTCAAGAAGGGCAAGGACGTCGTTGAGATGAACCACAGGGCGATCGACGCCGGCGCAACGGCCTTTGTCAAGTTCGACGTGCCCGCAAGCTGGGCCGACGCCGAGGATGAGCCGGACAGCACCGTGCTCGAGGGCCGTCCCGAGACCGTCAAGGTCGTCAAGACCATAACCGAGACCGTCAACCGCATGGACGGCGACAGCCTGCCCGTCTCCGCCTTCAAGGGCTATGAGGACGGCACCTTCCCGCTCGGCGCCGCGGCATACGAAAAGCGCGGTATCGCCGTCACCGTTCCCAGCTGGGATCCCGACAAGTGCATCCAGTGCTCCCAGTGCGCATATGTCTGCCCGCACGCGACGATACGTCCGTTCGCGCTGACCGGGGAAGAGCTCAAGGCCGCGCCCGAGGGCACCAAGGCCGCGCCCTTCAAGGCCGGCAAGGGCAAGGGCGAATATCTCTACGCCATGGGCGTTTCCCCACTCGACTGCATGGGCTGCGCGGTCTGCATCGGCGTCTGCCCGACCAAGGCCGTCGAGATGAAGCCGCTGGCCGAAGAGGAAAGCCAGCAGCCCGTGTTCAACTACCTTGTCTCAAAGGTCTCCGACAAGCCCGAGCTTCAGGACGTCACGACCGTCAAGGGCAGCCAGTTCAAGCAGCCCCTGCTCGAGTTCTCCGGCTCCTGCGCCGGCTGCGCCGAGACCAGCTATGCCCGCCTTGTGACCCAGGTCTGCGGCGAGCGCATGTATATCTCCAACGCCACCGGCTGCTCCTCCATCTGGGGCGGACCGGCCGCGACCAGCCCGTATACCGTCAACAAGGCCGGAAAGGGTCCCGCCTGGGCGAACTCCCTGTTCGAGGATAACGCCGAGCACGGCCTCGGCATCGCCGTCGCCGTCCAGACCCGCCGCGCCAACCTCAAGGCCAAGGTCGAGAGCCTGCTCTCCATCGAGTACGCCGACGAGGACATCGTCGCCGCCGCGAAGGAATGGCTCGACAAGTTCGACGAGGTCGAGGGCTCCCGCATCGCGGGCGAGAAGCTCTATGAGCTGTGCCTGCCCGTGACCCAGCGCGACTACACCGGCTCCCCGTTCGAGGAAGCCTGGCTTGCAAACGGCAAAAAGTGCCCCTGCGAGGCCTGCGGCGTTGCCCGCGCGGTCGTTGAGGGCAGGGATATGCTCGCAAAGAAGGCAGTCTGGATCTTCGGCGGCGACGGCTGGGCCTATGACATCGGCTTCGGCGGTCTTGACCATGTTCTCGCCTCCGGAAACGACGTCAACGTCTTTGTCTTTGACACCGAGGTATATTCCAACACCGGCGGTCAGGCCTCCAAGGCCACGCCGATCGGCGCCGTCGCCCAGTTCGCGGCAGCCGGAAAGGCCGTCAACAAGAAGAGCCTGTCCGAGATCGCGATGAGCTATGGCTATGTCTATGTTGCTCAGGTCGCCATGGGCGCGAACCCCGCCCAGACCCTCCGCGCGATCAACGAGGCCGTCAACTATCCCGGCCCCTCGCTCATCATCGGCTACGCCCCCTGCGAGATGCATTCCATCAAGGGCGGCATGACCAACTGCCAGAGCGAGATGAAGCGCGCCGTTGACTGCGGCTACTGGAACCTCTTCCGCTACAACCCCGCGGCGAAGGCCGAGGGCAAGGCCCCCTTCACCATGGACAGCAAGGCCCCGTCCGCAAGCTATCAGGACTTCATCATGAACGAGGCGCGCTACTCCGCGCTGACGCTCTCCTTCCCCGAGAGGGCAAAGGAACTCTTTGCAGAGGCCGAGCAGGCCTCCAGGGACCGCTATGAGCACCTGATAAAGCTCGGCGAGCTTTATAACAGCTGATACAACGCAAAAACAGTAAAAAACACACCGGCCGGTTTTCTTAACACCGGCCGGTGTGCCTTTTTCCGGGGAAAAAAGAATTGGCGCAGCCAAAGCGGCTGCGCCAATGTGTTTTTATTGTGCTCAGTCCTTGAGACCCATCTGCTCGCGCTCGCGGATGGCGTCCTTGCGGGAGAGGTTGACTCTGCCGCGCTCGTCGATGCCGGTGACCTTGACCCAGGTCATGTCGCCGATGTTGAGAACGTCCTCGACCTTCTCGGTGCGCTTGAACTCGAGGTCCTTGATGTGGACCATGCCGTCCTTGCCGGGAACGAGCTCGACAAAAGCGCCGATCGGGATGATGCGGACGACCTTGCCGTAATAGAGCTGGCCGACCTCGGGCACGAAAACGATGTTCTCGATTGTCTTCTGCGCGGCGCGGCAGTTCTCGATGTCCTCGCTGGAGATGAAAACGGAGCCGTCGTCCTCGATGTCGATCTTGCAGCCGGTGTCTGCGGTGATCTTCTGGATGACCTTGCCGCCGGAGCCGATGACCTCGCGGATCTTGTCGGGGTTGATCTTCATGGAGATCATCTTGGGCGCGGTCTTTGCAAGCTCCTTGCGCGGCTCGGAGATGCAGGGCAGCATGATCTCGTCGAGGATCTGGATGCGCGCCTCGCGGGTGATCTCGAGCGCGTTCTTGATGATCTCGTGGGACAGACCGTCGTTCTTGAGGTCCATCTGGATCGCGGTGATGCCGTCCTTGGTGCCGGCGACCTTGAAGTCCATTTCGCCGTGGAAGTCCTCAACGCCCTGGATGTCGATGAAGGTCGTGAATCCGCCCTCGTCGTCCTGGATCAGGCCGCAGGAGATGCCCGCAACGGGCGCCTTGATGGGAACGCCGGCGTCCATCAGAGCCAGAGTGCTGCCGCAGATGGAGCCCTGGGAGGTGCTGCCGTTGGAGGAAAGGACCTCGGAAACGACGCGGATGGCATAGGGGAAGTCCTCCACGGAGGGGATGACGGGCTCGAGCGCCTTTTCGGCCAGAGCGCCGTGACCCTTTTCGCGGCGGTTGGTGCTGCGGGAGCCGCGCGCCTCGCCGACGGAGAAGGAGGGGAAGTTATAGTGGTGCATATAGCGCTTTTCGGTCTCTTCCCAGATGGTGTCGAGCTTCTGGGCGGCGGAGAGCGTGTTGAGCGTTGCAACGGAGAGGACCTGGGTCTGGCCGCGGGTGAACAGGCCGGAGCCGTGGACGACGGGCAGAACGCCGACCTCTGCGGACAGCGGGCGGATCTCGTTCATGGCGCGTCCGTCAACGCGGTGGCCCTCGAGCAGCCATGCCTTGACGATCTTCTTCTGGAACTTATAGGTGATCTCCTCGAGATACTTGTCCATCTCGGGATACTCTTCCAGGAACAGCTCGTGCCAGTGGTCGATGAGCTTGTTCCAGCGCTCTTCGCGGACGTTCTTGTCGTCGGTGTCCATGGCGGCCTTTGCCTCGTCCATGGTGGCGTCGACGATCTTTGCAAAGAGCTCCTCGTCGAAATCGGCGTGCTCATAGGTGAACTTGGGCTTGCCGATCTCCGCGACCATCTTGTCGATCATGTCCAGAACGGGCTGGAGCTTCTCGTGAGCGGCAACGATGCCCTCGTACATGACGTCGTCGGGGATCTGATCGCCGCCGGCCTCGATCATAACGACCTTCTCGTGAGAGGCGGCGACGGTGACGGTCATACGGTTGGTCTCTTTCTCGGCGTGCGTGGGGTTGAAGAGGTATTTCTCGCCGTCCCAGCCGAGGGAAATGGCGGCGATGGGGCCGTTGAACGGAACGTCGGAGATGCAGACGGCGGCCGCGGAGCCGATCATCGCGGTGATCTCGGGGGAGCAGTCGCGGTCAACGGAGAGGACCGTGCAGGTGATGACAACGTCGTTGCGCAGGTCGGAGGGGAACAGCGGGCGCATGGGGCGGTCGATCATGCGGGAGGCCAGAACGGCGGGCAGCGAGGGCTGACCCTCGCGGCGCATGAAGGAGCCGGGGATGCGGCCGACGGCATAGAGCTTTTCCTCAAAGTCGACGGAGAGCGGGAAGTAGTCGATGCCGTCCTTGGGACGGGCGGAGGCGGTGACGCAGCAGAGGACGGTCGTCTCGCCGTATTTGGCGACGACGGCGGCGTTGCACAGCTCGGCAACGTGTCCGACCTCGAGAGTCAGGGGACGTCCGGCAAAATCGATGGTGTAGCTTTTTTCGTTGAACTGTTTATGCTTGATTATCATTGACTCAAGCTCCTTTCTTTATCCTTGCGGGAGCCGGCCCTTTAGCACTTGAAGACCGGTCCGCGCCGCCGGGCGGATCTTCAAATACTAAACGGAACAGCTCCCGGTGTTGGCTTGGAAAAACGCGGGGGCTTATCGGGAAGGCCTGTAAAAAAGTGTGGGACAATTATTCGATTGTCCCACACCCTGAAAAAACCTTCTAATTAACCTCAGAAACCGGATAATTTCCGGAAAGCCTGCTTACTTGCGGATGCCGAGCTTGGCAATGCAGGCACGATAGCGCTCGATGTCCTTCTTTGCAAGGTAGTCGAGCAGACGGCGGCGCTTACCGACCATCTTGTACATACCGAGACGGCTGTGGTTGTCCTTCTTGTGGACCTTCAGGTGCTCGGTGAGCTGGGAGATACGCTCGGTGAGGATAGCGATCTGGACCTCGGGGGAACCGGTGTCGCCCTCGTGGGTCTTGTTGGACTCGATAACTGCGGTTTTCTGCTCTTTGGTGATCATTTTTGTTGTGCTCCTTTCAAAAAATCAATACCCGATGGCTTGGTAACGGGCGGAAAGGCTCCGGAAGGTTTTCCTCCGGCTTTGCCCCGAAACCGGGCGCATGGGCCATAAGCCAATTTACTTTATCACATATTGTATTGTTTGTAAAGCGGTTTTTGTGTTTCGCGGTTATTATCGGCATTTTTCCGCGGTTTATTTTAATAAATAATTGCATTATTGACACGGGCGCCGTCCGCGCTGTAAACTAACGCCATGGAGAATTCAGCAAAACGGAGGTTTTTTTGACAATGAGATGGATAGAGGCCGTCGTCGAGACTGGCGGCGAGGATATAGACGAGCTGTGCATAAAGCTCGAATCGCTCGGAGCGGGCGGAATGGTGGTCGAGGACGAGCGGGACTTCAAAGAGTTTCTGGAGAACAACCACCAGTACTGGGACTATGTTGACGAGGACCTGGAGCAGAAGTACGAGGGCGTTTCGCGCGTGCGGTTCTATCTTTCCGATGACGAGGAGGGCAAAAAGATCCTTCAGGATATGCGCCTTGCCGGGATAGAGCCCACGGTCGGATACGTCGAGGACAGCGACTGGGAGAACAACTGGAAGGAATATTACAAGCCGCTCGAGATCGGGCAGAGGCTCGTCGTGGTGCCGGAGTGGGAGGAGATCCCGGATGACGGCCGCGTCGCTCTGCGGCTCGATCCGGGGCTTATTTTCGGAACGGGGAGCCACGCGACGACGCGCATGTGCCTTTGCGAGACGGAGCGCCTGACAAAGCCCGGCGACACGGTGCTGGATCTCGGCTGCGGCAGCGGCATACTCGGCATCGCGGCGCTGCTGTTCGGGGCAAAGCTGGTCCGCGGCTGCGACATCGACCCCAAGGCGCCGGACGTCGCGCTCTCCAACGCGGCGCTCAACGGCATCGGGCCGGACCGCTTCGATATCCGCGCGGGCGACGTTATAGCCGACGCGGGACTGCGCCGCGCTCTCGGCGGCGGCTATGAGCTCGTGCTGGCGAACATCGTTGCGGATGTGATAATCCCGCTGTCGGCCTTCGTGCCGGAGTTTCTCGCTCCGGGGGGACATTTTGTGACCTCCGGCATAATCGAGGGCAGACAGGACGAGGTCGAGCGTGCGCTGCGCGGCAATGGCTTCGATATCGTAAAGCACGACTGCCAGGAGGAATGGCACTGCTTCACCTGCGTGAGAAAGTGAATATGATAAACAGAGGAAGCCGCTCACAGGACGGCTTCCTCTGTCCTTTTATATAAGCTTTGCGCGTTACGCGACGGTGATCGCGATAACGCCGGTATATTCGCCGGGCTTGAGCTCGACGGGCTCGCCGTTCACGGTCGCGGAGAGCTTTTTGCCGCCGTCAGCGGCGATGACGGCTCCCTCCTCGATGGTCAGCTTTGTCAGCCAGCTGCTGCCGGTGACGTTCCAGGTGCTGTCCTTGTCGAGCGTGAGGATGACGCCGTTGTTGACCGGAGCCTGAGCCTGCTGGGTGATGACGGAGAGATCGCGATAGTTCTTCTTCTCGATCTTCCTGATGTGTGCGGGATATTCCTGCTTTGCGCTGGAGATAATGCCGGTGAGCGTGGCGTTGGAGAGCCTGACGTCCAGATTTTTGGGTCCCTGAAGATCCCGGCCCATGCCGCGGACCTGTCCGAAGTCCATCGGAGGAGGACCGTGTCCCTCATCCGGCTCTGCCTCGGGATCCGGACGGCAGTTGACGAACAGGTTGGTCGTGGAGTTATATACATCGCCGCGCGTCTCCATGTTGGAGATGGAGAGGAAAACGTCCTCCGTCGGGATGGCGGCGGAGAGGTCGCGGCCCTCGACATAGGTGTCGGTCTCGCCGTGAGCGGGGTAGAAGCTGCCGCCGCCCATACCGGTCTCGTCGTTGTCCATGAGCTGCATGATAATGCCGTTGCCGGGCTCAAGAATGGCGTCGTCTACGTTGAAATAGGAGTTCGCACCCTTGCACATAAAGCTGGAGAGTTCGGTTTTGAGCAGCGTGCCGGAGTTGACGTTGAGATGTCCTCCGCTGTTGCGGAAGCACAGGCAGCCCCAGCGCGCATAGATCTCGGACCTGTTTTTGAATTCACCGCCGGACTTGCCGTTGGACATGATGATGGGATAGGTAACGCCCTTGACGATCGTGTGGTCAAGCGTGTCGAAGCAGCCGAAATCGCCGTATGCGGCGTAGTCGAAGGCAACATCGTCGGCGATAGAGAACACGCCGTAGCCCGTCTCGCCGGTCAGCTCGAGCACGCTGTCCTTGACGTTCATGCGCGTGACGCAGCCGCCGTCTACGGACAGAACGCCCCAGGAGTTGGACATGATGTGGCAGCGGTTGTAGTTGGCGGTAGCCATGCCGGCCAGGTTGGTGGTGCGGCCATGGCCCTTGATACCCATGACCCAGGGCGGCTCCATCATGCGGAAGTCGCCGCCGGCCAGACGGTCGTCAAGCTCCTTCTGCGTATATGTTCCGCTGTCCATGGTGAAGAAGCAGTCGTTGAAGGTAACTTCGCTGTCCTCGCCGACAAAGGCGGCGCCGCGGGAGATGCCGAAGCTGTGTATCTCGGCGTTGTTGACTGTGACCCTGGCCTTGCCGGAAACGGCGATGCCCGCGCCGAGACCGCAGAAGTCGTCGGTGCCGTCGCCGACCAGATTCATGGTCAGATCGTTTATGACATATTCGCCCCCGCCGGTGACGTAAAAGCCGTTGAAGTCCCATTCACGGGTGTTGATGTACATGCCGCCGGCCTCGCCGTCCCTGATGTAGCCGCCCTGGACTATGGCGGGGACGGAGTGCTCGGGCAGATACTTGCCGTCCTTGACGACGATGCCCGCGCGGAACTTGTTCATTTCGGTCTTTCCGAAGCGATAGGTTTCCCACTCGAACTCGTCTGCCACGGATAGCACGACATTTCCGGTATATGTACCCGGTGCGATGGTGGTGCCGCGGCCATTGACGGTCATGACGACATATTTGCCCTCGGGGGCCTTTATCGACGCGCCCTCGGCGATCGTAAGCCCGGACAGCTCGGTGGTCCGGTCGACCACCCACACGCCTTCGCTCACGGTTTTGATCTCGGCCATTGAAAAACCTCCTATAAATATAAATTCGCATACCAAGAATACTACATATTTACATTCCGCGCAAGTCAATTATTTGTGCAATTTGCGCACAGTGCGAAAAAGAGCGCATGACGGAAAGAAGCGGACAAAAAACGGAGAGGGCGGTATGCCCTCTCCGAAAACTATGCGTTTATATTATATCGTATGCCGCGAACATGCCGTCGCGCACGGCCTGCATGATCTTGGCGGGCGTTTTGCAGTCGCCGACGATGCGGGTGTTGGCGCAGGCGGAGGCGAGCTCCGCGGCTTCCGCGCTTTTTGCGCGCATACCGATGGCGTAAAGCACGGTGTCGGCCGGAACATCGGTGATCGTGCCGTCCTTTTCCCTGTAGCTGACGCCGTTTTCGCGCACCTCGGTCACGGCGGCGCCGCATTTGATGCTCACGCTCTCGGGCATGAACAGGTCAATGGCTTCGCGGTGGCTCATATAGGCGTCGCGGCAGTAGTCGTCGAGCATCTCGATGACCTGCACCTCGCAGCCGTATTTGTCGGCGAGGTGCATTGCGCACTCAACGCCGATCAGGCCGCCGCCGATCATAACGACCTTTTTGCCGATGCTTTCGGGGTTCGAATAGGCATAGAGCGCGTGATGAGCGTTTTCGCGCAGACCGGGGATGCCGGGGACGACGGGGTCCGCGCCGATGGCGAGGATGACGGCGTCCGGCCCGAAGCTCTCGATCACGTCCTTTGTGACGTTTATGCCGGTCACGACGCTGACGCCCGCGCGGTAGACGCGGTTGGCCAGATTGTCGCGGAAGCGGCACATATCCGCCTTGTGGCAGTCCTCGTCCGTGTACCAGAGGACGCCGCCGAGCCTGCCGCTCTTTTCGAGCAGCGTGACCTTGTGTCCACGTTCGGCCGCCGTCAGTGCGGCGTACATGCCGCCGGGGCCGCCGCCGACGACAAGGACCTTCTGTCCCGCGCGGCGCACGGGGGGCGCCCACTGCATCCGCAGCTCGCGCATGGAATAGGGGTTGACGGTGCACTGGAAGGTGTCGGCGTGGACGCGCCTGACCGGGTCGGAGGCCAGCGGGTTGAAGCAGGAGCAGCGCAGGCAGGGCGAGATCTCGTCCTCGCGCCCGGTGGCGACCTTGTTCACAAACTGGGGGTCGGCCAGCATCTGGCGGCCCAGCGCGACGAAGTCGCATTTACCGGAGGCAATGGCCTCCTCTATCTGTTCGGGGCTGTTGAAGCCGCCGACGGCGGTGACGGGGATGTTGACGGCCTTTTTAATCGCCTCGGCAAGGTCAAGGTTGCAGCCGTGGGGGTGGAACATGGACGAAAAGGCCTTGCTGCGGACGTGGTTGTGGTAAAGTCCGCTCGTCACGTGGATGATATCGACGCGGTCCTGTATCATCGCGGCGAACTGTGCGGCCTCGCCGATCTCAAGTCCGCCGGGGACGCGCTCGGAGCCGGAGAGACGGTATTCGATGAGCAGCCTGTCGCCGCAGACCTCGCGGATGCGGTCGAGCACCATCAGCGGGAAGCGGGCGCGGTTCTCAAGCGAGCCGCCGTATTTGTCGGTGCGCAGGTTGGTCAGCGGGGAGATGAACTGGTCGAGCAGCCAGCCGTGTCCGCCGTGGAGCATGACCATGTCGAAGCCGTTGGACTGCGCCACGGCGCAGGCCGCTGCAAATTCGTCCGCGACCTCGCGCATCATGTCCTCGTCCATCTCGTCGACGACAACGCCGTCCTCGCGCACGATGGCGGAGGGGCCGATCGGGTTGCGGCCGCTGGAAATGGTCGAGGGGTGGTTGACGTTTCCGATGTGGTTGAACTGGACGGAGGCGACGGCCCCGTGGCACTTGATGCTCTCCGCGAGGACGCCGAGGCTCTCGAGGTGGTGAACGCTCATCCGGTCCTCGCGCACGAAGTCGATGCTGTGGTCGTGGCGCGCGGCGCGGTCAAAGTCAACGAAGGTCTCCGTCACCGTGACGGAGCAGACGCCGCCGCGGGCGCGGGTCTCGTAGCCGTTGATGCATTCCTGCGTCGGCGTGCCGGTCGGCCATACGGTGCGGTCGGTGGTCATGGGCGAGGCCATGACACGGTTTTTGAAGGTGACGCCCTTGATCGTCAGGGGCCGGAACATATGCGGATATTTGAGCATGGCGGTACACTCCCTGTTTTTTTCTTCGATTTTACCATGCGCTGCGGGAGGATGTAAACAGGGGCTTACCGGAGAGTAAGTGGGGGGCTGCTCCGCTCTTGCAGGAGCAAGAAAAGTACCTCTCCGAAGGAAACAATGTTTGGTAAAGCTAAAAGTAAAAAATAGAAGCAATAAGGTAAAAAAAATTCCCCCTGCGGAGCAGACGCAAAGCAACGCTCAGATACTCTCCAGCAGCGGCGGCAGCTGCATCAGATCGGAGATCTCGAGATCCGGTACGATATCCTCCCGGCGCTGTTTGCCGCGGGGGTTGTACCAGCAGGTCAGGATGCCCGCGTTTATCCCGCCGCGGATGTCGCTCGTCAGGCTGTCGCCCACGATGATGGCGCGGGAGCGGTCAAAGTCCGGGATGCGCGCAAAGCAGGCGTCGAAAAACTCCCGGCGCGGCTTGTCAAAGCCTATGCGCTCCGAGATGAAAATGTCCCTGAAATACCGCGCGATGCCGGCGGAGGCAATGCGCCCGTCCTGCACCGTGCCCGTCCCGTTAGAGACTATGTAGAGGTCGTATCTGCCGGAAAGCGTCTCCAGAAGCGCCTCCGCGCCGGGCATGAACCAGTGCCCCTGCGAGAGCAGGCGCTCGTATGTTTTCTGCGCCTCGCGGCTGGAGCGCTCGACGCCCAGCTCACCGAAAAGAAGGTCGAACCGGCGTGTGAGGACCTGCGCGCGCGTAAGGCGGCCCTCCTCCAGCAGCTCCCACTGGCGGGCGTTGATGCGGCTGTAAAGCGCGGTCGTCTCCGGCGCCGGGTCGATGCCGAGGCTTTCAAGGGTCCGGCGGATGGCTGCTGCCTCCGCCTTGTGGAAGTCAAGTATGGTGTCGTCAACGTCAAGAAATATCGTTTTCAGCATAGGGCTCTCCGTCTTTCTTATGTTTACCGGGGCGATAGGGCGCGTCCATGATCTCCTCGTCGCGGTCGCGGTAGCCGTGCCACATCTCGCCCAGAGGGTCGATCTCCAGCCCGCGGCGCGTCATCTCGTGCCAGCCCCAGTCGTATATCGCGCGCAGTATCGGCAGAACGCTGCGGCCAAGCTCCGTCAGGGAGTATTCAACGCGCTTTTCCGGTCCGGCGCTTTCGCTACGCTCGATCAGCCCGTCCTCTTCCAGCTCCTTCAGCTTCGCCGAGAGCACCTTTTCGGATATCGGCAGCTGCTTTGTAAAGCGGGAAAAGCGCGTTTTCCCGTCCTCGCCGACGGCGCGCAGTATCTGGGGCTTCCACCTTGTGCAGAATACGCCCAGCGCATAGCAGTAAGGGTCCCCCGCGGAGGCGGCCGCGCCGTTCTCTGGTATGGTAACGCTCATGTTATCGAAACGCTCCTTTGCCGTTTTTTCTTCGGGCGGCGCTCTGCGCAGGCCCGTTCCCGCAGGATCATGCGGCACTGTCTTTATTCTATAACAGCATCGGCCCTCGGGCAAGCAAAAGCGGGTCCCCGGCGTTTAAAAAGACAATCCCCCCGCCGAAAGACGGGGGATTTGCCAAAACAAGAGACGACGACGAGTAAATTTTCCATCCGTCCGGGGGTTATCGGAACCGGAGGAAAAGGAAACGATCAAAGTTAGTTGAAGATCTCGCCCTTTTCGTGGAGGGCGACGTCAACATCGAAGGTCTCGCCGTCGCGGTAGATGGTCAGCGTCAGCTTGTCGCCGACCTTGAATTCGTCCTTGATGGCGGCCACATCCGCCGTCGCGGTGACGGTCTGGCCGTTTACCTGGGTGAGGATATCGCCGGGACGCACGCCCTGTGCGTAAGCGTCCGAATCCTCCTCCACAGCGGATATGTAGAGCCCGTTCGGAATATCGTATTCTTCGGCGATACCGGCGGGCATTGCGCCGACGGTGATGCCGAGCGCGGGCCTTCCGGACACATAGCCCTGCTCAAGGAGCTGGTCGACTATGGTCTTGATGCTGCGTGACGGGATGGCAAAACCGATCCCCTCGATATTGGAGTAATAGGAGATCATCTTCATGTTGGTGATGCCTATCACCTGGCCGTACATGTTGATGAGCGGGCCGCCGGAGTTGCCCTCGTTGATGGCGGCATTGGTCTGGAGAAGGGTCATCGTGTGTCCGTCGTGTTCGACGTTGCGGTCGATGGCGGAGATGATGCCGTTCGTCATCGTGCCCTGGAACTGCGCGCCGAGCGGGTTTCCTATCGCAACGACGCTCTCGCCGACCAGAAGCTCTGAGGAGTCGCCGAATTCGGCAACGGGCAGATCCTGCGCGTCGATCTTGAGTATTGCGATGTCGCTGTCGGAGTCATAGCCGACGAGCTTTGCGTCATACTCGGTCTCGTCCGGGAGGACGACGGAGGCAAGCTTTGTCCCGTCGATGATGTGGTAGTTGGTAACAATATAACCGTCCTCGCGGAAGATTATACCCGTGCCCCAGTATTCGTCGGTCGTTTCAACGCCGGCCTTTATGCCGACGACCGCGGGGGCGCATTTGCTGTATATTTCGGTCAGACTCAGTTCGCCGTCCTGGGAGGCGGGGGTTATCTCAAGCGACAGCCCCGGGTCCGCGGCGACGGTCTCCATGCCGCTTACGCCCGTTACGGAGTTTGTATAATACGCATCGAAGAAATCATCGTAGGTCTTGTATTCTTTCTCGTTTCCGCCGTCATCTTCATCTGTTCCCGCGCCGGGGAAGAAATTTCCGATCACGGCGTCGTCCGTGACGCCGCCGCCGGTACCCATGAAGATCATGGCTGATGCGGCAATGAGAACGAGGACGCAAAGCGTCAGGATCACAGCCTTTAATGCAGCGGAACCCTGTTTTTTCGGAGGGCCGCTCCAAACGTCATCGTAACGGTTTTCCGGTTCATCGGAACCGGGAAGGGGGGCCGGCGGAGCGGGGGGAGGTTGTACTGTGGAGTTGTCCGCGTCCGCCGGCGGGGAAAAACTATCGGCCCCTTGGGGAAAGGTATCGTCCGTTTCATCGGGGGAGCAATGAAACGAAGGTTCGGTATTTTCGGGGATCGAAGGATCCCTTTTTTCGACATCATGGCCGTCCGACATATATTCTTCCTCCTTGAGGCTGAGTCTATTATAAATGCAAAAAACAAATCTGTTGTGAATAGACAATGAATGTTTTGTGAACAATTCAGCCTTTTTCTTTTAATTTTTTCGGCGCTGCCGGGCGTGGGAGAGCTTTTCTTTACCTTATTCCTTCTATTTTTTCTTTTAGCTTTACCAAGCGTAGGTCTGCTCCGCAGGGGGTAACTTTTCTTGCTCGTGCAAGAAAAGTCACCAAAAGAACACGCCAGAGAGGGGCTTTTACAAAGCCGCCCCTCTCTGGACTCTCCCTCCTAACGG
Organism: uncultured Oscillospiraceae bacterium; assembly: GCA_934515035.1. GTDB lineage: Bacteria > Bacillota > Clostridia > Oscillospirales > Oscillospiraceae > CAKSXP01. The sequence continues at coordinate 11,361 of CAKSXP010000002.1, read as the reverse complement.
GCAGCCGGGTACTTCTGGGCTCAAAAAAGGCTTTGCGAATCATTACGTCTAATCAACCGCGCTGCTCACGCCACGCGCGGAGAATGGTTCGTTGTACAACGATTTATGAAAAGAATACGAACTACTGAAAGAATATCGTGCGTAGCGATAGCAGCACGATTGTTTCAACGTGGAGAATAGCAATCACTTTTCAGGGCCGGGTCTTGGAACAGTTGATTTCAAACGGTACCCGTTAATGTCTTAGGAGGGGGATTCACAAGGGGGACGGCTCTGTAAGGGTCCCCCTTGTGTGTCCCTTTTGCATACTTTTCCGGACAAACGGAAAAGTATGTCTCTCTGAAAGAGAAACAAGCTTGGTAAAGCTAAAGATAAGAATAGAAGGAAGCGAGCAAGAAAAGCCCCCCTGCGGAGCATCCCCTGTCTTTACATTTTCAGCGTCAGCGTAAAAACAAACTCCGTCACGCCGTTTTCGCTGGTCACGGTGATATCCTCGTCGTGGTTGTTGAGGATGGTCTTGACCAGATACAGCCCGAGCCCGACACCGTCGCGGTCGAGACTGCGCGAACGGTCGGTCTTGTGGAAGCGGTCGAAGATGAGCGCCAGCTCCTGCGGCGGTATCGTTTCGCCCTCGTCCTTGACGGAGACGAAGGCCTTCTGCCCCGTTTTCCAGAGCCCGAGCGTTATCGTCGAGCCCTCGCGGGCAAATTTGACCGCGTTGTCCAGAAGGTTATATACCACGCGGGTGATCGCGTCGCTGTCGCCGCAGACGATGATGGAATCCTCGGGAAGCTGCACGTCAACATCGAGCTTCCGCTCGTTTATCTTTGTTTCAAAGTTCAGCAGCGTGCGCAGAAGCAGCTCGTTGATATCGAAGCTCTGCTCGCGAAGCTCGCGGACGTCCTTTGTCTGGAGCTTTGAAAGGTCGAGCATGCTGCGCACAAGGCGGGACAGACGCTTCGTCTCGGAGGAGATCGTTGCAAGATAGCGGCGCTGGTCCTCCGGCGGTATCGTCCCGTCGAGGATGCCGTCGGCAAAGCCCGCGATAGAGGTCATCGGCGTTTTCAGCTCGTGGGAGACATTGGCGATGAACTCGCTGCGGCGGGTCTCCGCCTGCTCAAGGGAATCGGCCATGCTGTTGAACGCGCGCGTAAGCTCGCCGATCTCGTCCTCGCGCCCCTCGTCCTCAACGCGGACGGCAAAATCGCCGTGCGCGAAGCGGTGCGCGGCGGCGGCCATGTCGTTGAGCGGCTTTGCCTCATACTTTGAAGCAAAGAAGGATATGACCATCGCAATGAGCATTATGCACAGCGCAACGATCAGATACAGCAGCATGAAAGCATACCACGCGGCGACGACGCGCGTGCTGTCGGACCCCGTGAACACATAGCCGATGGTCGAGCCGTCGCTGCCCTGTATCGGCATCGCAACAATATAATAGGTGGATTTCAGCAGCCCGCCAAGGGTGGATATCTGTTCGTATCCGCCGTTCTGGTCAACATGGTTCAGTATGCTCAGGTCAACGTATTTGCCGAGATGGGAACACACGATGTCCATATCGGAGCAGGAGACGACGCAGCCAGTTGAGTCGGTTATGAATATCTGGTTGCCGGTTATGTGCGCCACGGAGCTCAGGTGCATCCTCAGCGCCCAGTCCGAAAGCTCGCCCTCGCGCTCGAAGGCGGAGGCGACGTGCACGACCTCCGTTCCGACGCTGCGCAGGGAGTCCTTCTTTTCGCTGATGACGAATCCGCGCGCAAGAAAGACAAAAACCATGCCGATTATCAGAAAGCTGACCAGCACCAGAACCGCCGTTATTATGAAATTTCTGAAATAGAGGCTCTTATTCAAAGCTCATCAGCCTTCCGTGACCTCAAATTTATATCCGACGCCCCAGACCGTCTTGAGCGACCATTTGTCGGAAACGCCCTCGAGCTTTTCGCGCAGGCGCTTGATGTGGACGTCCACGGTGCGCGAATCGCCGAAGTAGTCGAAGCCCCAGACCTCGTCGAGCAGCTGGTTGCGGGTATACACCCTGTTCGGCGAGGACGCGAGATGATAAAGCAGCTCCATCTCCTTGGGCGGCGTGTCGATCTTTTTTCCGTCCACGATAAGCTCGTATGAGTCGAGGTTTATGACGAGCTTGTCGAAGGTGAGCTTTTTTTCCGCGGGATGTCCGTCGCCGTCCGTGCGGCGCATGACCGCGTGGATACGCGCGAGCAGCTCCTTGACCTCGAAGGGCTTGGTCAGATAGTCGTCCGCGCCCATCTCCAGCCCGGTGACCTTGTCGTTGGTCTCGCCCTTGGCCGTGAGCATGATAATGGGCGTCTTGCTCGTTTTGCGTATCTCCGAACAGACCTGCCAGCCGTCCATGACGGGCAGCATTATGTCCAGAAGGACGACGGAGGGCTGGAATTTTTCAAATTTTTCAAGACCGGTCTTTCCGTCCCCGGCGATAGTGACCTCGAAACCCTCTTTTTCAAGGTACAGCCGGAGCAGATCGGCAATATTGATGTCATCCTCAATGACGAGCGCTTTTTTGTTCATCGTGTTTCCCCCTCCGTTTGAGTCGAAGAGCGCTGGGCCGCGGACCGGAAAACGGCGCGGGACCAGCAAATGCCTCTTTTCTGCATTATTATTATATCGCAATTATAGCCGCGCAGAAAGAGAAAAGGATTAAAAATGTGTGAAAAATGTCCCGGCAAATACCACATTATACGGCTCTTTGGAGAGGAATATTTGTTCATAACGTAAAAATAGCGGAGATGCGCAAAAAAACTCTTGCTTTATCTCGGTAGTGTGTTATTATGCTAATACAACGAAGGCAGAGGACGATCCCCCTCTCTTTCCCATATATCAACGATCTGGAAAGGATAAGAACGAAATGAAAACAATCAACAGAATGATCGCGCTTCTGCTTGCGCTGGTAATGTGCTTTGCACTGTGCGCCTGCGGCGGCAAGGACGAACCCGCTTCCCCCTCCGACGTTGCGGATGCACCCGCGACGGAAACTCCCTCCGATGAGCCGCAGGAGCCCGCTTCCGGCTCCGACATCCCGGTCGAGCCCGCGGGACCCGCGACCGATACCGACGTTGCCGAGAGCGACCTGGCCTATGTCCTCGGAAAGGGCAAGCTGGTCGTCGGCATAACAGACTTCGAGCCGATGGATTACAGGGACGAAAACGGCGACTGGATCGGCTTTGACGCGGACATGGCAAAGGCCTTTGCCGAGAGCCTCGGCGTTGAGGTCGAGTTCGTCGAGATAAACTGGGACAACAAGGTCCTCGAGCTTGACGGAAAGACCATCGACTGCGTCTGGAACGGCATGACCCTCGCCGACGAGGTGATGAGCGCGATGGAGTGCTCCAAGGCATACTGCAAAAACGCACAGGTCGTCATCGTTCCCGCCGACAAGGCCGGTGATTATCAGACCGTCGAGAGCTGCGCCAACCTTGTTTTCGCGGTCGAGGCCGGTTCCGCCGGTGAGGCGGAGGTCTCCGCCCTCGGTTATGAGTACACCCCCGTCCTGTCCCAGGCCGACGCTCTGATGGAGGTTGCCGCCGGTACCTCCGACGCCGCCGTCATCGACTCCCTGATGGCAGCCGCGATGGTGGGCGCAGACACCGGATACTCCCAGCTGACCTACACCGTCGGCCTCAACAGCGAGGAGTACGGCGTCGGCTTCCGCAAGGGCAGCGACCTTGCAGCGAAGCTCAATGAGTTCCTGGCAGCGGCCTATGCCGACGGCAGCCTCATGGCCTGCGCCGAGAAGTACGGCGTTCAGGCGGCGGTCATCGCTCAGTAACGTTTATATAAATCAGCAGCCTGCAAAAGCAGAGGGCGAAATGAAGCCCCCTGCTTTTGCCCGGTTAAAACAAATGTAACAAGGCGGGAAAAACCCTATGGAAACCTTTCTCGAACAAGCTCCGATAGTAATAAATTCGCTCAACACCGGCTTCGTGCAGACGCTGAAGCTCTTTATCGTGACTCTCGTCGGCGCGCTGCCGCTGGGTCTGGTGATCTCCTTCGGCTCGATGAGCTCATGGGCGCCGTTCGCGCGGCTCGGCCGCCGCATCGGAAGGCGGCGCGGCGAAAAGACGGCCGCGGCGCGCTTCTGCCTCTGGTTCCGCCCCGTCTCGCTGATCGTCAAGGTCGTCGTGTGGGTGTTCCGCGGAACGCCGCTCATGCTCCAGCTGCTCATCATCTATTATTTCCCCGGACTTGTGATGGGCAGGAACCTGTGGGGCAGCGGCGAGACCGGTCGCTTCATTGCAAGCGCCGCCGCTTTCATAATCAACTATGCCTGCTATTTTTCGGAGATATACCGCGGCGGCATACAGGGCGTGCCCAAGGGCCAGCAGGAGGCCGGACAGGTGCTCGGCATGACAAAGGGGCAGATATTCTTCCGGGTGACGCTTTTGCAGATGATAAAGCGCATCGTCCCGCCGATGGGCAACGAGTTCATCACCCTTGTCAAGGACACCTCGCTTTCGCGCATTATCGCCCTTCAGGAGATAATCTGGGCCGGACAGGCTTTCCTCAAGGGTTCCCAGGGCATATCCGGCGCGGTGTGGCCGCTGTTTTTCACGGGAATATACTACCTTGTATTCACCGGCGTTCTGACCCTGCTGCTCGGCTGGGGAGAAAAAAAGCTGGACTATTTCAGGGCGTAAGGAGGTTACGATATGCCTGTTCTTGAAGTTCGCGGTCTGCAAAAATCCTTCGATAAGCTCGAGGTGCTGAAAAACATCGACTTTTCGCTCGAACAGGGCGAGGTCATATCCATCATCGGATCCTCCGGCAGCGGCAAGACGACCCTGCTGCGCTGTCTGAACTTTCTGGAAAAACCCAACGGCGGTCAGATACTCGTAAACGGAAAGGTCATATTCGACGCGCAGGACCCGACGGCCAACACCGACGCCGAAATACGCAAAAAGCGCCTGCATTTCGGCCTCGTTTTCCAGAGCTTCAATCTCTTCCCGCAGTATACGGCGCTGAAAAACGTGAAGCTGGCTTCCGAGCTTCTGGCAAAGGAGCGCCCGGACTACAAGCAGAACCGGCGGGAGATACTCGCGGAGATCGACGCCCGCGCGCACGGGCTTCTGGAGCAGATGGGCCTCGGTGACCGCACGGAGCACTATCCCCACCAGCTCTCCGGCGGACAGCAGCAGCGCGTTGCCATTGCCCGCGCTCTTGCGCTCGAGCCGGACATCCTCTGCTTTGACGAGCCGACGAGCGCGCTCGACCCCGAGCTGACGGGCGAGGTGCTGCGCGTTATCAAGGGCCTGGCGGACAAGCGCACGACGATGATAATCGTGACCCACGAGATGGCCTTTGCGCGCGACGTTGCCGACAAGGTCATTTTCATGGACGGCGGCGTGATAGTCGAGGCCGGTCCCGCGCGCGAGGTGATCGACAACCCGCGCGAGGAGCGCACGCGGCAGTTCCTTTCGCGCTACGGAAGCGGCCAGGTCTGAGATTTTTGTAACGTCAGATTGACCAAATCTGGCCGAAGCGTATTGCTTTGGGCCGGGATACATAATATAATTGCGGGGCGAAAATGCCCCGCAATTTTTTTTGGAAAGGAGCGGCCAAATGAAGAAACACATATTCCCGCGCCTGGCGGCGCTGCTTCTGGCCGTCTGCCTGACGCTTTCCTTCTCCGCCTGCGGCAAGTCGGACGCCGTTGGCTACGAGGTCATAGGCACCCTGAAAAAGTCCGGCTTTGTGATCGCCTTCCGCGAGGGCGACAAGCTCAGCGAATATGTCCCCGCGGCGCTGAAGGTGCTTGCGGCGCAGGGCACGGTCAAGGCGCTTGCCGTCCGCTGGTTCGGAGAGGACGAGACCACCATAACAGAGGACGCCGCGGCGCTGGACGCCTTTGAGGGCATTCCGGAGCGCGACTTCATCCTCGGCTTTTCGCCGGGCGCCGCTCCGATGTCCTATGAGGAAAACGGAGATTATATCGGCTTTGACATCGACCTTGCCCGCGAGGTCTGCTCTCTGCTCGGCTGGAAGCTGAAGCTTCAGCCGATAGACGTTTCGAGTCTCTCCAGCGAACTGCTCAGCGGCAATGTGGACGCCGTCTGGGGCGGACTTTACGACGGCACGTCGGCGGACGGAGTCGTTGTGACACAGCCGTATATGGACGTGAGCTTTGTGCTTGTCGCGCGCGCGGCGGACGGTCTGCGAAGCTGGCGCTCGCTGAAGGGGAAGTATCTCTCCATGGGCGCGGCGGAGGTCTATTCCCGCGTGCTTGAGGAAAACCCGAAGCTGACGGAAAGACTGGCGAGCATAAGCCGCCTGGCCTCCGGCTCGCCGGGCTGCTTTGAGGAGCTTGCAAACCGCGCCTGTGACGCGGTGCTTGTGGACAGCGCGGCCGCGCGGTATTATATGTCGCGCGTCGGATAAAATAACGGACGGATCATACAGGACCCGCGGACGATCGGAGAACCGGTCGCCGGCGGGCCCTTTTTTTGTCAGCCCCGCGGGCGGCGGGCATCGTGAGGGCTATTCATTTCGTATCCAAAAAACGGGCGTTGTTAACAAATTGTTCAAACGATTTTGTAACAGTTGTCTAATTAGACTTGTAAGATTAATCATTATATTGACATTTTGATGGAATTACCTGTATTATATTCATAATACATTGGTAAAAAATGAATGCCGATGTGAGAATGAAAAGGAGGAACTCGAACATGCAAAAAAGAAGAACCCTGGCACTTGTCCTGGCGCTGCTTATGCTGCTTACGCTCCTCACAGCCTGCGGAGGAGAAAAGGAGACGGAACAGACCAAAGCCCCGCAGGAAAACGTCACACCGGAGCCCGAAGCCCCGACGCCGGACGAACCGGGACCCGAAGACCAGCCGGAGGATGAGGCATTCACCTATCCCATCGCCGGAGAAAACGAGTTGACCGTCTGGCGCACCATGTCCGCAATGGAGACGAACGTGACCGGCGGCGAGGTAACGCCCGGACAGAAGAAGCTCGAGGAGCTCACCGGCGTACATATCGAGTATATGCTTTCAACGGACGCCACTGCCTCGGCCCAGCTTGGCGCGATGTTCGCCGGCGGAGATTATCCGGATATAATGAGCGCGGTGGAGCAGTTCTATCCCCGCGGCCTTGCCCTGATGTGCGACGAGGGCATATCGCTTGAGCTGACGGATATTATAAGCGACTACATGCCCAACTATGCCAGAGAACGTCTCACGTCCGAGGTCTATACCAAGGACACCGTGGCGGACGACGGCAACATATACGGCATATATATCCTCACCGTTTCCGAGAACATTCCCCAGGGACCGGCGATACGCGGCGACTGGCTGGAGGATCTCGGACTGGAGATACCCAAAACCTACGAGGATTATGAAAACGTTCTGCGCGCCTTCAAGACAGAAAAGGGCGCTACCGCGGGCCTGCACCTGACGAATTACGGCATGCCGTATTATAACTATCTCTGCGCGGGCTACGACGTTGCGGCCTATGTTTCCGACGCGCGCGACTACAAGCCGTTCTTCCAGATCGACGGCACCGTCAAATACGGACCGCTGGAGCAGGGCTGGTATGATTTTACCGAGATGATGACACGCTGGTATGAAGAGGGCCTGGTCTATCAGGATTTCATGTCCCAGACCGCCCAGACGATGACCCCCACCATCGTTGAGCTCGGAACGACCGGAAAATCCGGCCTTCTGTATACCTATCAGTTCCAGCTCTCCACGATACCCATGCAGAGCGACGATCCCAACTGCGAGCTCATCCCCATCGGCGATGCCGTTAAGGAAGTCGGACAGCAGCTGCATCTGCGCGCGCCGATAACCCTCATCCAGAGACAGGGCTCCGTTATAACCACCGGCTGCGAGAATGTCGAGCTTGCCGCGCGCTGGATGGACTTCGGACTGACCGACGAGGGCTATATGCTCGCCTCCTACGGCATCGAGGACAAGGAAAACGGCAGCTATTATATCGACGAGGGCGGAGATGTCGTTTACACCGAATATCTGATGAACATGGCCGAGGAGAACGGCTTTGACCGCAACACCCAGCTGGTCCTCTTCACATCCAATACGCTTTGCTATCATCAGAATCTCGACCTCCAGACCTTCGATCCGGAGATGAGCATAAAGGCAAACGCCGCCTGGACGGAATATGCCGACGATACTTACTGGATGCCCTCCGGCATGACCATGACCGCGGAGGAGAACGAGGAGTTCGCTACCCTGTGGGCGGATATCCGCACCCTTACAAACGAGTTTTACATGTCTGTCATAACCGGCGCGCTCGATCTTGAGACCGAGTATGACAAGTTCGTTTCGGACCTGCACGGCAGAGACATCGACCGCTGCATCGAGATCTATCAGCAGGCGCTCGACAGATACAACAGCAGATAAACACGGCCAGATTATGGGGCGGGGCTTTTGCCCTGCCCCCGGATGAACCGGAGGTAACAGGAACTTTATGAACGAAAAATTTGCGCGAATATTTGATATCGACGCTCTTGGAAAAGAGCTTGGCGGACAGGGCACGGAGATCCCCGGCCCGGGCGGACACAGCATGTTCCGCATCGACTGGACCCCGGAGCTGGCGGAAAAGCTGTGCGCGCGGATAAGGGAAGAGATGGCGGGCTGCTATGATAAGGAGATCTGCCACTGCGGCTCCGCGCCGATGTGGGTCATGGCCGCGGCGCTGGAGGCGATGTATCCCGCGTCCGTCACGTTCACACCGCCGGCCGCCGGAGTGGAGCTCAAGCTCCACAACCTGGAGCAGGGGGAGTGGAACCCCGCGGGCGAGGCGGAGTTTGACGTCCGGCGCGACGGAAAGACCGTCTATATAACCTATAAGGCGGACGATCCCAACAAGCCGCAGCTCTACGGCGGCGGGCACCACAGCTATAATCCGGAGCTTATACCGCTGGTCAGGACCCCGGTCGTGGAAGCGGACGAACACGTCTGCCTGACGGGGAACAGCTCGTATAACGTTACGATGTCCATTGCGAACTCATATTTCACCGGCTGCCGGAGCTTTTCGATAATGGGGGCCGGACCCGGCGGGGACATGAGCGCCTACATCTGCGCGGTGTCGCACTGCGATGAGAAAAAGCCGGGCGACGCAACGCCGGTACTCTGAGCTTTGATATCACAAAGGCTCCCTCATAGGAGGGAACCTGCTGCACATCACATAACGGAAAGATCCGACCTGCGGCCGCAGGTCGGATCAAATCGTTTTATGGACTTCTCAGCGAATATCAAAGCTCGTCGTTTTCATCCGCAGATTTGACGGCGTCTCCGATCGCCATGCCGGAGGCGTTTGCGAACCTGTCGACGAGGACGCGGTTTTTCTCCGCGTGGGTCAGGCAGCCCGCGCCGCCGACGCATCCGCCGACACAGGCCATGCCCTCGATAAAGTTGGCTATCGGCTTTTCCTTTGAAGCCATCCTCATCGTGCGCAGGCATTCCTCGATGCCGTTGCAGGATATGGGCTTGTAAACAAAATCGTCGTTGCCGTGTTCCTTCAGGCCCTCGGCCACGGCCTCGGCAAGTCCGCCGCAGCGTGCAAAGCGGCGGCCGAAGGAGGACGCATGGTCAAGCTCCGTCTCTTCGAGCTCGGTTATGTCTATTTCACGGGCGTCGAACAGCGCCTGAAGCTCTTCGAAGGTGATGACGCAGTCGACATAGGGCTTTATCGTGTCGAGCTGGGCCGCGCGCTTTTTCGCGGTGCAGGGTCCGACGAAGATGACCTTTGCCTCGGGGTGGCGTCCCTTTATGAACTTGGAGATGACCGCCATCGGCGAGAGGCTCGTCGAGATATGGTCCGCCCACTGAGGAAAACGCTTGCTGACGATGTCCACGAAGGCCGGGCAGCAGGAGGAGCTGAGATAGCCCTTTTCGACCAGCTCGCGCGATTCGTGGTCGGCGACGAAGTCGGCGCCGAGAGCCGCCTCGAGCACCTTGTGGAAGCCGAGCTCGTGCAGGCCCGTGACGACCTGACCGAGCTTGGCGTATGTAAACTGGCTGGATATGGCCGGTGCAACGACGGCATAAACGTTATATCCCTCTCCGGCGGCGGAGCCCTTGAGCATCCGGATCGCGTCGAGGATATAGCTCTTGTCGGATATCGCGCCGAAGGGGCACTGATATACGCATGCGCCGCAGGAAACGCACTGGTCATAATCGATATGCGCCGCGCCGCTCGGACCGGCGGATATGGCCTTCATCTTGCAGGCGCGCTCGCACGGGCGGACGCGGTTGATGATAGCGCCGTAAGGGCAGACCCTCGAGCACATGCCGCAGTTGATGCACTTGGATTTGTCGATGTGTGATTTATGATCCTGATCTACCGTGATAGCGCCGCGCGGGCAGACGTCCTCGCAGCGGTGGGCAAAACAGCCGCGGCAGAGGTCCGTGACCTCATATCCGCTCGCGGGACATTCGTCGCAGGCGATGTCCAGGACCTGGATAACGTTTGGATTTGATTTGTCGCCGCCCATGGCGAGCTTGATGCGCTCGGAGATGATGGCGCGCTCCTTATAGATGCAGCAGCTCATCGTCGGCTTGGGTCCAGGCATGATCTTTTTCGGGATGTCGATTATCTGATCCTGAAGATCACCGTTAAATTCCGCACGGGCGACCTCGCGCAGTACCTTGTATTTGAGGTGCTGCACTTTTGTGTCGAACTTTCTCACTTTTGCCATTTATAAACCCCCTATAACAAAGCTAAGTATATCACTGTGTTAATTGTTTGTCTATGCCGCTTATTTGTATAATCGTTCCGCAAAAGGCACAGCGAAAGCGGAAAACAGTCCGCGGAAGGCGCACAGCGCACGTGTCCGGGGGGCGGAAAGTATTGCCCATGGCGCACATGCCGCCGGAGAGAGCGCCGCCAATATAAAACAGCCCGGACGCTGAAGCGCCCGGGCTGCTGTTGTTTTGCTAGTGGGTTATTTCATACAGTTTTCACAGAAGCGGTGGAGTATCGCCGCGATCTGCGCGCGGGAAGCGTCGCTGCGCGGCATCAGCCTGCCGTCCGCGCCCTGTATCAGACCCGCGCCGCAGGCCCACTGCATGGCGGGAACGGCGTAGTCGGATATCGTCAGCGCGTCCTCATAGCTGAGGATGTTGGTATCCTCGCCGACGCTCACGTCGATGTCCCTGTATTCCGCGTAGCGGTAGAGTATGGCCGCCAGCTGCTCGCGGGTGACGCTGTCGTTCGGGCCGAAGGTCTCCGCGTCATATCCGGTGACGATGCCGCTCGCGGCGGCCCAGCGGACCGCTTCGCCGTACCATGCGCCCTCGTTTACGTCTTTGAAGCTCATGGCATAGTTCACGACCGGGCTGTTCTCCAGCCGCCAGAGGACGGTAACGA
>CAKSXP010000001.1 GCA_934515035.1 uncultured Oscillospiraceae bacterium | reverse complement strand
CAATACGGGCTGACTCTCACCGGGCTCAGCCCGTAATGGAATATAAACCCCAGCGCGTTTTTCGTCTTTTTTGAAAAAAAGACAGGGATGATGAAAGGCCGAGGTCAATCGCGGTCAGGTCTCACGAAGGCCGTTATTGCTCCGGAACCTCACCGCCCAAACCGCAAAAATGCGGTAACTCTAAACTAGGAGGAAAACAAAAAATGCAAATCACCGACCCCATTGCGGATATGCTGACCCGCATCCGCAACGCCGCCAGTGCAAAGCACGACACTGTCGACATTCCCGCCTCCAAGATGAAGAAAGCCATTGCTGAGATCCTTCTTGAGGAAGGCTACATCAAGAGCTTCCAGGTCATCGACGACGGCACTCAGGGCGTTATCCGTATCACCCTGAAGTATCTCCCCGGCAAGGAAAAGGCCATCCAGGGCCTGCGCCGCGTGTCCAAGCCCGGACTGCGCGTCTATGCCGGAGCTGACGAGCTGCCCCGCGTTCTGCGCGGTCTCGGCATCGCCATCATTTCCACTTCCAAGGGCGTTATGACCGACAAGCGTGCCCGCAAAGAGCATGTCGGCGGCGAAGTCCTTGCATTCATTTGGTAAGGGGGTAACGAATTATGTCTAGAATTGGCAGAGCCCCCATCACGATCCCCGCGGGGGTCGAAGTTAAGATCGACGAGAACAACCACGTCACCGTTACCGGCCCCAAGGGAACGCTGGAGCGTACTCTTGTTCCCCAGCTCACCGTTGAGCAGGAAGCCGGTGTCCTGACCGTCAAGCGCCCGAACGACGAGCCCAAGACCCGTGCTCTGCACGGCCTGACCCGCACTCTGGTCGCAAACATGGTCGAAGGCGTTACCAACGGCTTCTCCAAGTCTCTGGAAGTCCAGGGCGTCGGCTATCGTGCCGCCAAGGAGAACGGAAAGCTCGTCCTCAACATTGGATATTCCCATCAGGTCATCGTGGAAGAAATCGACGGCATCACTATCGATGTCCCCGATGCAAACACGATCGTTATAAACGGCATAGACAAGCAGAAGGTCGGCCAGTTTGCCGCGGACGTCCGCAAGCGCAGACCGCCTGAGCCTTATAAGGGCAAGGGCATCCGCTATAAGGGCGAGTATGTCCGCCACAAAGAAGGCAAGACTGGTGCTAAATAAAGGGAGGTGTGCCTAAATGATTAAAAGACCTAATACGAGAGCTCAGCGCGACATGCGCCATAAGAGAGTCCGTGGCAAGATCTCGGGCACGCCCGAGCGTCCCAGACTCTGCGTTTTCAGAAGTGAGTCCCATATTTATGCTCAGGTTATCGACGATGTGAACGGCAACACCATCGCTGCCGCTTCCTCCGTTGAAAAGAGCTTTGAAGGCAGAGGCAATAACAAGGAAGCCGCCCGCAAGGTCGGCAAGATCGTTGCCGAGCGCGCCCTTGAGAAGGGTATTGACACCGTTGTCTTTGACCGCGGCGGCTATATCTATCACGGACGCGTTGCAGAGCTCGCCGAAGGCGCCCGCGAGGGCGGCCTGAAGTTCTAAAGGGAGGAGGAAACTGACTTATGGCTTATAATAACGACAGAAACAACAGGCGCCGCGAGAATGAGGAGCCTTCCGAATTCACCGAAAAGGTAGTTTCCCTCAACCGCGTCAGCAAGACCGTCAAGGGCGGCCGCGTTATGAAGTTCTCGGCACTGTGTGTCGTGGGCGACGGCAAGGGCCGCGTCGGATACGGACTTGGCAAGGCAAACGAAGTCTCCGAGGCTATTCGCAAGGGCCTTGAGGACGCCAAGAAGAATATCGTCACCGTAACTCTTTCCGGAAGCACCATTCCCCACGAGGTCACTGGTACTTTCGGCGCGGGCAAGGTTCTGCTCAAGCCCGCTTCCCCCGGTACCGGCGTTATCGCCGGCGGCGCTGTCCGTGCCGTCGTCGAGGCCGCGGGCATTGCGGACATCAGGGCAAAGAGCCTTCGTTCCAACAACCCGCAGAACGTTGTCGCCGCAACCATGGCAGGTCTGTGCAGCCTCCGTGACGCCCAGCAGGTAGCTGCCGTCCGTGGCAAGACCGCCGAAGAGATACAGGGTTAAGGAGGGTTTTGACATGGCAAATCTCAAGATAAAGCTCGTCAAGAGCCTCAACGGCCGCCATGACAAGCACATCGCGACCGCAAATTCCCTCGGCCTGCGCAAGATCGGCAATATCACTGTGCAGCCCGATAATCCCCAGACCCGCGGCAAGATAGCTCAGATCTGCTATCTGGTCGAGGTAACGGAAGAATAAGGAGGAGCGAAGAATGAAAATAAATGAGCTTTCTCCCGTGCCCGGTTCCACTCACGTCGCCAAGCGCAAAGGCAGAGGCCACGCAACCGGTAACGGCAAGACCGCAGGCCGCGGCCACAAGGGTCAGAAGGCCCGCAGCGGCGGCGGAGTTCGCGTCGGCTTTGAAGGCGGCCAGATGCCGCTTGCCAGGCGCATCCCCAAGAGGGGCTTTAACAACATCTTCGCAAAGCCTCTGGAGTCCGTCAATGTCTCTGTCCTTGAGAAGTTCGAGGACGGCGCCGTCGTTGATGCCCAGGCGCTTCTCGATGCCGGCATCCTCTCCAAGTGCACCTATGGAGTGAAGATCCTCGGCAACGGCGAGATCACCAGGAAGATCACTGTTAAAGCAACTGCCTTCTCTGAATCCGCAAAGCAGAAGATCGAAGCGGCGGGTGGAAAAGCAGAGGTGGTATAAGTGTTAAAAACGATCCGAAACGCATGGAAGATCGAGGAACTGCGTAAGAAGATCCTCTTCACGCTGTTCATTATACTGCTGTACCGTATAGGAAACGCTGTTCCTGTGCCTTATGTCAATATCGCACAGCTGCAGGAGTACTTTAACCAGCTCCAGAACACCGTTCTGGGCCTGTACAACGTCATGTCCGGCGGCGCATTCTCCAGCGCGACGATTTTTGCACTTTCAATCCAGCCCTATATCAACTCTTCGATCATCATCCAGCTGCTCTGCATAGCAATCCCCGCACTGGAGCGCATGTCCAAGGATGAAGGCGAAGAAGGCAAGAAGAAAATCGCCAGCATCACCCGTTATGCAACGGTCGCGATCGCTCTGCTCCAGGGCTTCGCATATTACATGCTCATCAAGAACAACGGCCTGCTTTCCGAGAGCGGCGTCTGGCAGGGCATCGTCATCGTCATGACCTTCACCGCCGGCAGCGCACTCATCATGTGGCTGGGCGAGCAGATAACCGAATTCGGCATCGGAAACGGTATCTCCATCATCCTGTTCGCGAGCATCGTATCCCGCTTCCCGAACTCCGTCATCACCATGTTCTCCAACCTGGCGGCCGGCAGCCTCAAGTGGTATGCACTTGTCCTCATGCTCATCGGCGCACTGGCGATCATCGTGCTGATAGTCATCGTTACGAACGCCGAAAGGCGGATCCCCGTCCAGTATTCAAAGCGCGTCGTCGGACGCAAGATGTACGGCGGCCAGAGCACTCACCTTCCGATGAAGGTGAACATGTCCGGCGTTATGCCCATCATCTTTGCCCAGTCGATCGCTTCCCTGCCCGCTACTCTGCTGATGCTCTTCGGCATCACCGAGAAGAGCACGGGCTTCTGGGGCGGATTCCTGAGGATATTCAACTCCTCCAGCCTGCTGTATGCGTTCATCTATCTGCTGCTCATAATCTTCTTTGCGTATTTCTATTCGACGATCCAGTTCAACCCGATCGAGATCGCCAACAACCTGAAGAAGAACGGCGGCTTTATCCCCGGCTTCCGCGCCGGCAAACCCACCAGCGAGTTCATCCAGAAGGTGCTCAACAAGATCACCCTGTTCGGCGCCATCTATCTGGGAATCATCGCAACCGTACCCATTATCATAAGCTGCTTCAGCGACGTTGCCAGCACCTCCGGCATCTCTCTGGGCGGCACCTCGATCATAATCGTCGTCGGTGTTGCGCTTGAGACAGTCCAGGCTCTTGAGAGCCAGATGCTGATGCGTCACTACAAGGGCTTCCTCGAATAATCGAAACGGAGGAACGATCGCATGAAGCTGATACTTCTCGGCGCACCCGGCGCCGGTAAGGGCACACAGGCTGAGATACTCAGCAAGATGTGCTCCATCCCCACCATCTCCACAGGCAACATCCTGCGGGCGGCCATGAAAAATGGCACGCCCGTGGGCCTGAAGGCAAAGGAATATGTCGAGAGCGGCAGACTTGTTCCCGACGAGGTCGTTATCGGCATCGTCAAGGAACGTCTGGCCGAGGATGACTGCAAAAACGGCTACATCCTCGACGGCATGCCCCGCACCATCCCCCAGGCTCAGGCGCTGGAGGACGAGGGCATCGACATCGACTGCGCTCTGTCCATCGAGATCGGTGACGAGGAAATAATCGAGCGTATGTCCGGCCGCCGCACCTGCAAAGAGTGCAGCACCACTTTCCACGTCGTCTCCAACCCGCCCAAAGTCGAAGGAAAATGCGACAACTGCGGCGGCGAGCTGACGATCAGGGCCGACGACGCGCCCGAAACAGTCAAGGCAAGGCTTGCCACCTACCACGAGGAAACGGAGCCCCTCAAGGACTTCTATGCCAAGCGCGGCAAGCTTAAAACCGTGGAGAACCAGCCGACTATCGAGGCTACCACGGCTGCTATAACCAACGCTCTGGGGATCTGCTGATGATTACCATTAAATCCCCACGGGAAATAGAGCTGATGCGCCGAGCCGGAAAAATTACCGCGGCGGCCCGTTCTGTTGGACGGGAAATGGTGAAGGCCGGCGTAACGACCCGGGAAATTGACAAGGCAATTCACGATTTTATCATCAAACAGGGCGCGACCCCATCCTTTCTGGGGTATGGTGGATTCCCGGCCAGCGCCTGCGTTTCGGTGAACAATGAGATTATCCACGGTATCCCCGGAAAGCGCCGGATCAAGGACGGCGACATCGTCAGCATTGACGTTGGCGCCTACATCGGCGGCTTCCACGGCGACTGCGCCGGGACCTATGCCTGCGGTGAGATCTCGCCGGAGGCAAAACGCCTCATCGAGGTCACCAGGCAGAGCTTTTTCGAGGGTATCAAGTTCGCACGTCAGGGCTACAGAGTCTCGGACATCTCCCATGCAATACAGGAATACGTCGAATCTTTCGGCTATAGCCTTGTAAGGGAATATGTCGGTCACGGTATCGGCAGTCAGATGCACGAAGCCCCGGAGGTTCCCAACTTTGGCCGGGCCGGGCATGGTCCCCGCCTGGTGAAAGGCATGACGCTGGCCATCGAACCGATGGTTAATATCGGCGGTGCTGCTGTCAAGGTTCTGGGAGACGATTGGACAGTGATCACGGCCGACGGCAGTCTTTCGGCACACTATGAGAATACTGTTCTCATCACGGACGGTGAGCCGGAAATACTGACCATGGCAGAGGATCTTATGTTATGACCTCAGACAAAAGATATCAGATAAACACTACCGGTATTTTTGCAGAGGAGGAATCTAGGCTTGGCAAAAGATGATGTTATCGAGCTCGAGGGCACGGTCGTTGAGTCCCTGCCCAACACGATGTTCCAGGTGGATATCGGCAATGGCCATACCATTCTGGCGCATATCTCCGGAAAGCTCCGGATGAACTATATCAGGATATTGCCCGGCGATAAGGTAACGGTGCAGATGTCTCCGTATGACCTGACCCGCGGAAGAATAACCTGGAGAAGCAAATAAGGACCCCGGCGTCCGCTATGAACAAATCAGGAGGCTAGACAGATGAAAGTTAGACCGTCCGTTAAGCCCATGTGTGAAAAGTGCAAGATCATTAAGCGCAAGGGCAAGGTAATGGTAATTTGTGAAAATCCTAAGCACAAACAGAAGCAGGGCTAAGCTGTAAGGCCCGCAAACTCTCCGCCGTATGGCGGCACATACAAGCGAAAGGAATGATTGACAAATATGGCACGTATCGCCGGCGTGGACCTGCCCAAGGACAAGAGGATCGAGATTGGCCTCACCTATGTCTATGGCATAGGCAGGACGAGCGCGAAGAAAATACTCGAAAAGACCGGTATCAATCCTGACACCCGTGTCAAGGACCTGACCGATGCCGAGGAAGCAAAGCTGCGTGAGTGCATCGACCACGAATACATCGTTGAAGGTGACCTCCGCCGCCGCACCGCTCTTGATATCAAGAGACTGACCGAAATCGGCAGCTATCGCGGCCTTCGTCATCGCCGCGGTCTCCCTGTCCGCGGACAGCGCAGCAAGACCAACGCCCGCACCCGCAAGGGTCCGAAGCGCACCATCGCCAACAAGAAGAAGTAAGGAGGGATATTCATGGCAGCACCTAAGAAGAAGGTCAGAACACGCCGTAAAGAGCGTAAGAACATTGAAAAGGGAGCCGTGCATATCAGCTCTTCCTTCAACAACACCATGGTTACAATAACCGATACTTTCGGCAACGCCATCAGCTGGGCCTCCGCAGGAGGCATGGGCTTCCGCGGAAGCCGTAAGTCCACCCCCTATGCGGCGCAGACCGCCGCCGAGACTGCCGCCAAGGCAGCTATGGAGCACGGACTCAAGACCGTCGAAGTTTTCGTCAAGGGTCCCGGCTCGGGACGTGAGGCAGCTATCCGCGCTCTGCAGACCGCCGGCCTCGAAGTTACGATGATCAAGGATGTGACCCCCATCCCCCACAACGGATGCCGTCCTCCGAAACGTCGTCGCGTCTAAGTTAAGGAGGGTATGCTAAATGGCTAAAAATATGCAGCCTGTGGCCAAGCGCTGCAAGGCACTGAATGTTTCTCCCGCGGCTATGGGTTATGCCAAGAAGGACACCAACCGTAACCCCAAGGGACAGATGAGAAGGAAGCAGAGCGAGTATGCCCAGCAGATGAACGAGAAGCAGAAGGTCAAGTTCGTCTATGGCATCCTCGAGAAGCAGTTCCGTCTCTATTTTGAGAAGGCACAGAAGGCTCCCGGCCAGACCGGCGAGAACCTGCTGACCCTCATCGAGCGCCGCCTCGACAATGTTGTTTTCCGCATGGGCTTCTGCTCCACCCGCCGCGACGCCCGTCAGGCGGTCAACCACGGTCACTTCACCGTTAACGGACATAGAGTCGATGTTCCGTCTTACCTCGTTAAGCCGGGCGACGTTATCGCCGTCAAGGAGTCCAGCCGCAACTCCGTCAAGTTCAAATCCATTAAGGAAGAGGGCGCTTTCTGCACTTCTCCCCGCTGGATTGACACTGATGTTGCAAATCTCACCGCCAAGATCACCGACATGCCTGCCAGAGATGACATCGACATGCCGATCGAGGAGCACCTCATCGTCGAGCTGTATTCTAAGTAAAAAGAACCCTCAATTGGAAAGCTGGTATTTTTACAACGCAGATATTGCGTAACAACTTAGAAGGAGGGTATAACATGATTGAAATAGAAAAGCCGCGCATCGAATGTATTGAAGATCCGTCTAACGACTCTTACGGCAAATATGTCGTTGAGCCTCTGGAGCGTGGCTATGGCACGACTTTGGGCAACTCTCTGCGCAGAGTGCTTCTCTCCTCTCTCCCCGGCACGGCCGTTACCAGTATTAAGATCGCGGGCATCCAGCATGAGTTTTCGACAATCCCCGGAGTTAAGGAAGATGTGACCGAGATTGTTCTCAACGTCAAGGGAATCATTGCAAAACTTCACTGTGAGGGTTCGAAGACCGTCTACATTGAGGCCTCCGGCGAGTGCGAAGTCACCGCCGGCGACATCAAGGCGGACGCAGAGGTCGAGATCCTGAATCCCGATCTTCATATAGCGACTCTTGGATCTGATGCCAGCCTGAGCATGGAGCTTACCATCTGCCACGGACGCGGCTATGTCACGGCAGACAAAAACAAGCCCGCACAGGCTATTATCGGAGTTATCCCGGTCGATTCAAAATACACTCCCGTTCTGAAGGTCAACTACACGGTCGAAAACACCCGTGTCGGCAATCAGACGGACTATGACAAGCTGACCATCGAGGTTTGGACAGACAGGACCATTACCTCGAGAGACGCGGTTTCTCTCGGCGCCAAGATCCTCTGCGACCACTTTGCCCTGTTCACCGACCTGAGCGAGACTATCGGAAGCCGCGCGACCGTCGTTGAAAAGGTCGAAACGCAGAGAGACAAGGTCCTTGAGATGACGATTGAAGAGCTGGATCTTTCCGTCCGAAGCTTCAACTGTCTGAAGAGGGCCAACATCAACACCGTGGAGGATCTGATCAGCAAAACTCAGGAAGAGATGATAAAGGTTCGCAATCTCGGACGCAAGTCTCTTGAGGAAGTCGAGCATAAGCTGGCAATGATGGGCCTGTCCCTCGCCAGTGACGACAACAATTAACGGAAAGATATTTCCACTATTCTGGTCAACTCTATAAGGAGGAAAACGACAATGCCCGGAACAAGGAAACTCGGCAAGACCACCGATCAGCGCATGGCAATGCTCCGCCAGCAGGTCACTGACTTTCTGGACAACGGACGCATGGAGACAACTGTCACCCGCGCCAAGGAGATCGGCCCTCTCGCCGAGAAGATGATAACTCTCGGGAAGAAGAAGTCTCTGGCGACCTATCGCCAGGCTATGAGCTTCATCACCCGCGAGGATGTTGCAAAGAAGCTTTTTGACGAGATCGCTCCCAAGTATGCGGAGCGCAACGGCGGCTACACCCGCATCACCCGCATCGGACCCCGCCGCGGCGATGCAGCCGAAATGGCCGTTATCGAGCTCGTGTAAGCAGAACTAATTACAAACGCCCCTTCCGATTTTTCGGATGGGGCGTTAAATTATTGCGGTTTGAGTAAATTCCTGTTGAATCGGCGCCCACCGGATGTTATTATATATGCAGCGCAGCAAAGGGCACTAATCTTTCAGGAGGTAATGACATGCTTATAGGAAAAGTAATTGACAAGGCGAATGTTGACTACACGTGGGAAATCGTTGCCGACAAACTGGCGGACCTCGTGCGTAATATATGGCTGGACAATCGCCCTGCCGGAGTAAAAGAGTGGGAACAGGCATTTGTCGAGGATCCCGTGAACGTCGAGTATATGCGCAAGGAAGGTATCCTCAACCTTGTTAATATTGAGTATATATTCAAATGGTGGGGAAACGAGGACTCTGAGGATCTCGCGGGACAGCTGGATGTCATCTGGGCCTTCGAGAACGAGAGCGGCCAGTGCGATTACTACGCGACCTGGATAAAGCTTGCGGATCGCGATTTCATTGTCGGCATCAGCAGCGATGAATCCGCTAAGCGCGAAGCTACCCGCAAGGACTTCCGTGCTGCCTTCAAGAGCTGGATCGAGCTTTTTGATGAGCGGTATAAGAAGAACCACTGAAAAAATTAAAAATACCGCCGGATGTTAAGCATCCGGCGGTATTTTTATTATTAATTATTATCGGTGTCATTCGCATATGTGGTCCATGCCCTGGCTGAGCATCATCCGGACATGGTCGTCCGCAAGGTAATAGATAACGCTTTTTCCCTCGCGGCGGGAGCCGACAAGCTTTGACTGCTTGAGTATCTTGAGCTGGTGAGAGATAGCGGACTGGGTCATGCTGAGCTTTTCGGCAATCGTACCGACGCCAAGCTCGGATTCAAACAGGACATATAGGATCCGGATCCTCGTCGTGTCGCCGAAAACCTTGAAAAGCTCTGCGAGATCGGCGAGAGCATCCTCGTCGGGGATCTGATGGATGTGTTCCTGCATATTGTTTACGTCCTTTCCGAAATAACCGCGTCGCCGCGATATGGTTTGTTTTTTTGCTGTTGGCTGATAAGTTCAGACACGCCTGTGCCCCGAAAGCTCAAAAAACGCTTGAAGCTCCAACTCTGTCCCTGTCAATCGGCAGTCTTTCTGATGCTGCACCTGATCGCCTTATATCCGGGGAAGCCGGAATATGGGTCAAGATAGCCGCCGGGAATGATGCTGTTGACGTCCGCTTCAGAATAGTCGTGGAACATGTTGACCGTGCCGGGAAGCAGCTCGGCGTCGGCAGCGCACTTTACCGTAATGCTGCCGAAGTTCGTTGAAAGCTCGACGCTGTCGCCGGCGGCAAGGCCGAGACGCGCCATATCGTCCGGATGCATGTCCACGGCAGGGTCAGGGCGCATTGCGCGCAGCCGCGCGACCCTGTGGGTGCGGGTGTGGAAGGCAAAGTCATAATTGCCCGCGCGGACTCCCGCCATGAGTATCAGGGGGAATTCCTCCGTCTCCGGCTCAAGACTGGGCTCGTACTCCGGCAGAGGCTTGAAGCCCTCGAAGCCGGCAATGAGCTCGGAGTATATTTCAAACCGGCCCGACGGAGTGTTGAAGCCTTCCTCAAGGGGCCGCGGCGCGGGATAGACGGGCGGCAGCTTCTGCGGGGGCAGAGTCCTGATCTCCTCCAGCGACCATGGCAGACCCTCGAGCATGAAGCGGTAACAGGCGTCGCGTCCCGCGCAGAGAAGCTCGTCCTGCGGCGCGATACGGCGCGCGATGGAGCATATGATGTCCTCGTCCGAGCGCGCGGGTCCGGGATCGGCGGCCCGGTGGGAATAATACAGCACGCTGTCCCGCGCTATGGTGCCGAGCTGGTCCCGCTCGAAGCTGGAGGCGCAGGGAAGAAGGATATCGGCGTATTTTGCGGTGTCCGTCATGAACATGTCCACGCAGACGAAAAACTCAAGCTCTTCAAGCGCGCGGAACATTGCGCCGCTGTCCGGGAACATGCGTGCGTTCATACCAAGCGCAAAGATCGCCTTGAGAGGGTACGGCTTCTGTTCGCGGATGTGGCGGGCGAGGTCCATGGCCTGAAATTCGTCTGTTGCCGCCGTCCAGACAGGGAAGCGCTCCGCGCCGATGCGGAGGCTGCCCTCCGGCCTGGCGGGATGCGCAAAGGCATAATTGCGCCAGCTGGTTATAACGTGGCCGCTTTTCGGCATGAGCGCGGAGGGCTTGTTGCCGCCGTCGCGGCCGTAACAGCCGAGTATCGCGCTCAGACATGTGTATGCGCGGAAAGTCTGCATTCCGTTGCGGTGGTGGATGATGCCCGTAAAGCCGTCAACGATGGACATCGGACGGTTTTCGGCCAGGATCTGCGCAGCGCGCCGGAGCTCGTCTGCCGGAACGCCGGTAAGCTTCTCTACCCTTTCGGGCGTGAAGCTTTCAACATAGGAGCTGTATTCCTCAAAACCGTGGACGTATTTTTCGATGTATTCCATATCGGCCCAGCCGTTTGCGATGAACTCGCGGGCGAGGCCGCAGGCGACCGCACCGTCCGTTCCGGGAATGGGACGGAGGTGAACGCCGGCGTATTTTTCGATGGAGGCGGAGGTCCTCGGCTCGACAACGACCAGCTTCATGCCGCGTTCGCACTGTTTGATGACGGGGGGCGGAAGCTGTGAAGCTGCAACGACGAGGGCGGACGCCGCGTTTGCAAGGTCCGGACCCGCTTCAAAGCCGGTCGTTGTCAGCTTTGCGATAGCGGTGCTCCGGTGGCAGGAGCTCGACTCTGTGCCGTAGTTTTCCGTGCCGAAGCTCCATGCCAGCCGCTGGAGCCAGTGCCGGTACCATTTTGAAAAGCCGGAGAAGAACGCAACGCTGTCGGCGCCGAAATCGCGCCTGTAAGCGCAGAGCTTCTCGCCGATGATGTCATAGGCCTCGTCCCAGGAAATGGGTTCGAACTTTCCCTCACCCTTTGCGCCCGTGCGGCGCAGCGGTGTTTTGAGACGGTCGGGATGATTGACATAGTCCTCTCCCATGGCGCCGCGGATGCACAGGTGGCGCGCGCCGGCAAAATCCCTGTCTGTCACGGGCCGCACGCGGGTAACAACTCCGTTTTCCGTCGTTACCTGGACGGGGCACTGCGCGGAACATATGCTGCAAATGCTTATCTTTGTTTCAGCCATGCGTAAAGCACCTCCGGTGACTGTCAGGCTGTTATTCGACCCAGGCGGCTTTGGGCGCGGGTCTTGGGGGAATGTTGGGATAGCGTTCGCCGTCCGGATAGCCCGCCATGATAATGGCATAGGCCTCGCGCTCGCGGTCGATGCCGATGAAATCCTTCATTTCGGGGCTGTCGTTTATCGCGTGGCGCAGATAGCCGCCCCAGCAGGTCCCGATACCGCTCTCTGCGAGCACGAGCTCGGCCGTCGCCGCGGCGATAGCGGTGTCGAGCATGGGGTTGAGCGTCTTTGGATGGCTGTGGCCGATTATCACGCAGGGCGCGCCGCAGGTGATAAGGTCGATGCCGCGCTCCGCGTTTTTGGGAAGCTCGGGATATATGTCGCTGCGGACGGCCCACTCGACGGTCATGTCGCGGACCTTCTCAACGGCCGTTCTGCCCCAGAGCACGACCCAGGCGTTTTCGTGGATGTTTTTGCCGCTCGGGGCCCAGGCCGCGACGGAGAGAGCATGCTCTATGACCTCGCGCTCCGGGAGCTCCGGCTTGAAGTGGCGAACGCTGCGGCGGGACTTGATTATGCGCTCAAGCTCGTTTTCGGGCTTTTCGGGATAGAGTTCCCCCTCCGGCATGCCGTCAAATCCGATGGCCCTTACCGGGCAGGCCGCCGTGCAGTGGTAGCAGCGGATGCATCGATCTTCCCTGGCGGTCTCGGGTCTGCCGCCGCGATCCTTGAATATCTTCATCGGGCATGTGCGTGTGCAGGAAAGGCAGGATATGCATTTTTCTCTGTCTATTGTTATCATCCGGTCGCACTCCTCTGACAGTGTATATCAACAGCATAATTTTATCATAGCGATATCGGAAATTCCACAGTTTTTTGAAATAGTTCCCCTGCCGCTTGAAAACGGGCCGCCGTGTGGATATAATCAGTATATACAGCGAAAAATAACGGGAGGTCTGTGCGGTGAATATTTTTGACATTCTTGGGCCGGTGATGGTGGGGCCGTCAAGCTCACACACGGCGGGCGCCGTGAGGATCGGCTATGCCGCCAGAAAGCTGCTCGGCGAGGAGCCCGCGCGGGCGGAGCTTCTGCTGCACGGATCGTTCGCGGCGACGGGGCGCGGCCACGGAACGGACAGGGCGCTCTGCGCCGGCCTGCTCGGAATGACGCCGGACGACATGCGCATCCCGCACAGCTTCGAGCTGGCAAAGGAGCTTGGCGTCGAAGTCACCGTCGGAACGGTCGAACTGCGCGACGCGCACCCGAACACGGCGGTGGTCCGGCTCGAGGGCCGGAGCGGGCGCAGACTTGAAATGACGGCGGCCTCTCTCGGCGGCGGGCGCATAAGCGTGCGCAGCATTGACGGCATAGAGACAAACTTCAGCGGAGCGCTGCCGACGCTCGTTATAACGAACCGGGACGAGCCGGGCTGTGTTGCGCGCGTAACGACGACGCTGAGTCAGAAAGCGGTCAACATCGCAACGATGCAGCTTTACCGCTCCGCGCGCGGCGACACCGCGGTCATGGTCATCGAAACGGACCAGCCGGTTTCGGATATATGCGTCGAGTGGCTGAGACAGCTCGACGGCGTGATGAGAGTGACTTATATCGATTCAATGGATAACGGAGGCGCGGCATGAGCTTTTTTTCGATCGACGAGATGGTGAGAGCGGCCCGGGAAAAGGAAATACCGCTCTGGCAGGTCGTGCTCGAGGAGCATGTGAAGGACCAGCAGGACAGCGCCCAGGCGGCTTTCGGGCGCATGACGGGGCTTTACCGCGCGATGGTGCAGTCCGATGAGGGCTATTGCGGCGGCGACCGTTCCGGCAGCGGCATGTCCGGCGGCGACGGTCAGAAGCTGACGGAGTATTCCGGCGAGATGCTCTGCGGCGAGTTCATGTCCGGCGTGGTGAGCCGCGCCGTGCGCATGGGCGAATGCAACGCCTGCATGAAGCGCATCGTCGCCGCGCCGACCGCCGGGTCCTGCGGCGTTTTGCCCGCGGTGCTGATAACGCTTCAGAAAAGCCGCGCGGTACCGGAGGAAGAGATCGTGAAGAGCCTTTTCGTCGTTGCGGGCTTTGGCCAGGTCATAGCAACGCGCGCATCCATTTCGGGCGCGGAGGGCGGCTGTCAGGCGGAGATAGGTGCGGCCTCGGGAATGGCCGCGGCCGGGCTGACCTTTCTGCGCGGCGGAACGCCGGAAAAATGCGCCCATGCCTGTGCGATGGCGCTCAAGAGCCTGATGGGGCTTGTCTGCGACCCGGTGGCGGGTCTGGTCGAAGTGCCCTGCGTCAAGAGGAACGTAATAGGCGCCGTCAACGCCGTAACATGCTCGGATATGGCTATGGCGGGCGTTGAGAGCCGCATCCCCTGCGACGAGGTCATAGACGCAATGCGCCAGGTGGGCGAGGCGATGCCCGCCACCCTGCGCGAGACGGGAGAGGGCGGCGTTGCCGCCAGCCCGACGGGGCGCGAAATACGCCGTTCGCTGTTCAGCACGGAATGGGAATGATACGGCCGGAACTGCTTTTTTTGAAAAACGGAGGCTCCGTTGGAATGACCAACGGAGCCTCTTGCTTTTTATTTCTTGTGGAATTCGGGGAACTTGGGGTTCGGGTGC
Source organism: uncultured Oscillospiraceae bacterium (assembly GCA_934515035.1). Classification (GTDB taxonomy): domain Bacteria; phylum Bacillota; class Clostridia; order Oscillospirales; family Oscillospiraceae; genus CAKSXP01. The sequence continues at coordinate 11,906 of CAKSXP010000001.1, read as the reverse complement.
TTGAAAACGACGACCTGTTCCTGATTGTGTCCCGGCATCGGAACATAGCGCTCGCTCCAGTTCATGGTCTTGTACGGTGCGGGCGGGTTTGCGTGCCACTGCTGGGTCTGCACGGGGGACAGGCCGGAGTGGGACGGACCGGGGATATCGACCTTCGGGTTCGCGGGGCTGACGCCGAAGAGAACGCCGGTGTCGAGCAGGCGTTCCCAGCCGCTGCGGGCGAAGTTCGTCACGTCAACGGCGCCCATGATGTCGGGCTGGACGAGGTTGGAGAAATACAGCCACTTGCCGTCCTCATACAGCCAGTCAACGCCGTAGCGCTCCCAGAGCCAGGTGGCCCAGCGCTTCTTGTCGGGGTTGATGTTGCTGCACAGAGTTCCGGGGGTGTAGAAGGAGGAGCGGGCGCTCAGGCCGTCCTCCGCGACCTCGATGACGCAGGAGCAGACCGTGTGCATGACCATCTCGGCCAGGACGCACTCGTCCATCTCTGCGCACTCGGGATATACCGCGGCGACCGCGGCGCGCTTTCCGGCGTGCTGGAGCTTGATGCCGCCGGTCCAGTTCTTGTCCGCGTGGTCGGCGCTTATCATGCCGCCGAAGCCGTGGGTGGCGACGATCTCGTTTGCGTGCTTCACGCTCCAGTTGACGGGGCAGGTGCTGCCCTTGCGCTTGTCGCCGTTGGCGTGGCAGTATTCGTGCAGGCCGTATTCGGACTCTATCTCCTGATAAGCCTCTGCGACGTGGATCTTTTCCTCAAGGGTCATGTTCTTTTTCATCGCTCAGCCCTCCTTGTTGTACATGGGGTTTCCATCCGGACCGGCGCTGACGGTGTCCGCAAAGGTGTTGTAGGGCGTCGGCATGGCGGGATAATCGTAGTAGTTATAGCGGTTTATGTAGGCGGTCATGGGAACGGTCGGCTCGCCGAAGGTGGCCTTGACGGGATCGACGTAATCCGCGGGATCGTCGACGTCGCGGTCCTCATAGTTGTCGCCCGGTGCGTTTACATAGTCGGTGCCGATGAAGAGGTGCCAGATCTTCCAGCCGTCCTCCTCCATGATGAAGTCGATGCCGATCTTCTCAGCCGTCCACCAGGGGTCGAGCTTTCCGTCGACCTGCTTGGTCTCCTCGGAGATGGCGTACCACATATGCTGGCTGGTTTTGCGGTCCTTTGCGACCTCGCCGCACCAGGTGGTCAGCGGATGCATATAGCTGTATCCCTTTCTCTCGTGCGCTGCGCAGGCGGCAAAGTATTTCCGGATCTCGTCCATTCCGACGTAATAGCCCCAGTTGCGGCCAAAGGAGGCGGTCTTCATGTTTTCGGGCTCGCTGACCCAAAGCTCGTCAAGCTCGCGCTCCCAGTCGTCGTTGGCCTCATAGAAGGCGCGCTTGTGTGCGATGTTTTTGCAGTCCTCAAGGTCCCAGACGCGGTTTATGCGTTCCTCGGGGGATTCGTTATAGACAAACGGCATTGATTGTTCCTCCTTTCTCAAATTCCGTAGCTGAAGGTGTCGTCAAAGGTGACATAGGGCTCGGGGACCCTGATGGCGCCGTTGTATTCCCTGTCGGGGTGATATGCGGTGTAGACGGTTTTTGCGACTGTGGGGGCGGGGAGAGTGAGACCGGCAAGAGCCTCAAACTCCGGCAGGATGGGATATTTGACCTCGCGGTCGGTGACCCAGTTCTGGCCGCAGGGGGTGTTGATCTCTTCCAGGTCGAGCAGGTGCCAGATCTTCCAGCCGCCGGATTCCTTCACAAAGTCCGCCGCCATGATGCCGTAGCCCCAGGTAGAATGCGGTCCGACCGCGGTGATCTCGTTGTCGCAGCCGAGTATGTACCAGAGACCTTTGGCGGTCTTTCCGTCCTCCGACTGCTCGATAACGCAGGTGGAGAGCGCATCGATGATGAGCGAACCGACGCCGTGCAGTTCGATGTCGCTGAACTGGCTCAGATATTCGGGGAATCTGGCCTTCATGGCCTGAGACTGGACCTCGACATTGGCGGTAACGGCGTCATAGTAGCCGCGGATGGCGTCAAGGCCGACATAATAGCCGTCGTTGAAGCCGAGAGTCGGGTTTTCGGTCTCTTTGACCCAATAGGAATCGACGATCTCGTCGTCGAGGCGGAGCAGCTTGTAGTTGGTGAAGCGGCCCATGAGATTGCGTATCTCGATGCGGTCGATATACCTGTCGGCAAGCTGCTCTGCGGTAAATTTGCGCTTGAACATTTTCGGACTCCTTTCATTCTCCTGTTAAGCCGGCGGAAGCCGGACCCCTGCACCTGTCAATACCGGCAGACGCCCGGCTCTCGTCAGCTTATGCGGTTTTGTAATTATTTTACGTTTGCCGCGGTTTAATGTCAATATCTTTATATAAAAACAGAAATTTCGTATGCCAATTGTGCAGCTTGCCAAAAAAACGCCGCGCCCGTCATGATATCGGGCGCGGCGTATGCCGGGCGGAGTCTCGGTTTTTATTCTCCGCTCTCGCGGATCAGCATGGGGATCATATAGCTCAGGTTGAGCATGAACGCGGCCTCCGGCTGGTAAAGAGCCTGTTCGTCGGTGTAATACTTCGCCTTGAACTCCTGCATCAGTTCCTCGTTGCTCTTTCCGGCGCGGTGTCCGCTGACGACCGCTTCATAGGTCTCGGTGTTCGCCTTTCGCGCCATTTCGAGGAAGGTCTTTGCGCGCTCGCCGGTTATGACCCTGTAGTGCGGCAGCAGAATGGCCTCCGGCGCACACTTTTCCGCGCGGGCGATGGAATCGAGCGTCATCTGATAGCCGACGAGATAGGCGGGCATGACGACCGGATCGTCGCCCATCGTCCCATAGGTCTCGCAGGCGATGAGCAGCTTTTCCTCCGGGCAGAAGAACGAGACGGAGCACCTCGTGTGTCCCGGCGACGCCAGTACCTCGAGCGTCAGACCGCCGAGCTTCAGCACGTCGCCGTCCTTTACGGCGATATCGACTGTCAGGGAGTCGAGCGCGTCCTCGTATTCGGAGACGCCCCACTGGCGCGCGGCGTTGTCGTTCATCTCGCGCATCGTTTTGAGCGCGCCGGGCTTTGACAGCACCTTGCAGGCATATTCTCCCGCGACGACTTTGGCCTCCGGCCAGACGCGCTTGCAGTAGGCGCTGCCGGAAGCGTGGTCATAATGCGAGTGGGTCAGAAGGATGTATTCCAGCTTTCGTCCGCCGAGGGCGGCTTTGATGTTCTCTATCATTTCCCCGGCGCAGAAGGCGTAGCCGGAGTCGATGAGTGCGGCGCTGTCTCCGGTCGTGAGCAGGAAGGCGTCGGAGCCGGGGTGTGCGCCTACGTTTGTGATTTCGTACATATAAAGGACCTCCAGATCAGATGAATATGCAGCCTATCGTGTATACGATGAACGAGACAGCGTAGGCCGTTATGAGCTGCCAAGCGATGCAGGCAAGCGTATATTTGGTGCTGGCCATCTCCTTGCGTATCGCGGAGACCGCAGCAACGCAGGGGACATACAGCAGAATAAAGACAAGAAAAGCATAGGCCGCCAGCGGGGTGGCAAAGGTATCGCCCAGTGCGGCGGCGATAACGCCGCTCGAGGCGGTCAGGCTGAAGCCGTAGAACATTGAGAGCGAGGCAACCACGGCCTCCTTGGCGACGAGTCCGGTCAGCAGCGCAACGGCGGCCTGCCATGTGCCGAAGCCCATCGGCCTGAATATCGGGGCGATGAACCCGCCGATCGCGCCGAGCAGGCTTTCGGAGGGTGTTTCCACCATCTGAAGGTGGCTGTTGAAGCTCTGCAAAAACCAGAGCAGCACGCTCATTGCGAGAATAAGCGTTCCGGCCTTGACGAGAAAGCCGCGGACCTTTTCCCAGACGTGGCGCATCGTGTTTCTGAGGGAGGGCAGACGGTAAGGCGGAAGCTCGAGAACAAAGGCGGCCGTGTCGCCGCGGAAGAGCGTGTTCTTGAATATGACGCCGGAGATAATGGCGGCTATCATACCGAGTATGTACATCGAAAAGACGACTATGCCCGCATATTTGCCGAAAAATGCGGCGGAAATGAGCCCGTAGACCGGAAGCTTTGCCGAGCAGCTCATGAACGGGACGAGCATGATCGTCATGCGGCGGTCCTTTTCGCTCTCCATTGTCCGCGCGCCCATGACGGCGGGAACGGAGCAGCCGAAGCCCATCAGCATCGGGATAAACGCCTTTCCGGAGAGACCGAAGCGCTTGAGCAGGCGGTCCATTATGAATGCCGCGCGGGACATATATCCGGAATCTTCAAGAAGCGAGAGGAAGAAGAAAAGCAGCGCGATCTGCGGCAGGAAGGTAAGAACGCCGCCGACGCCGGAGATGATGCCGTCCACGCACAGCCCGATGAGCCAGGCCGGAGCGTTCGCCGCGGTCAGCCCCGCCCTTATCCCGCGGCCGACAACGCCGTCCATGAACGCCGCGACAAGGTCGGAGAGCCACGAGCCGAACGGACCGAAGGTTATTGCAAAGACGATGAGCATCGCCGCGAGAAAGACGGGTATCGCAAACACCCTGTGGGTAACTATTTTGTCTATTTTGTCGCTCAGGCTGAGCTCACCGGCTTTGCGCGCGCGTTCGAGCGCGGAGGCGCAGATCTTCTCTATGTAGGCATATCGCGCGTCCGCTATCAGCGTTTCGCGGTCGCCCAGCTCGCTGGATGCCTCGTATTCTCTTGCGATCTCCTCGACCCTGTTTTTCTGTTCGGCAGTTAGTCCCAGCGCTTCCTCCGCGCGGCTGTCCCCCTCGAGCAGCTTGATGCTCGACCAGTGAGCGGGCAATCCGGCGGCATAGGCGTTGTCGTGGATGACCTCGTTTATGCGGTGGTGTATCTCGTGGGTGAAGTTGTCGTAAAGGTCGTCCGGCTCTATCGTGAAGCCGATGTGCATCTGGCGGTGGGCCGTCAGCATAAGCTCCTCCAGCCCCTCGCCCGTTTTTGCGGTTATCGGGACGACGGGAATGCCAAGATGCTCGGAAAGTTCCTTTATATCGATGTGGTCGCCGTTTTTCTCGACCTCGTCCATGAAGTTCAGCGCCATTACCATGGGCTTTTCCAGCTCCAGCAGCTGCACGGTCAGATAAAGGTTGCGCTCGAGGTTGGTCGCGTCCACAATGTTTATAACGGCGTCGGGCGATTCGCCGATTATGAAGTCGCGTGCGACGATCTCCTCCATCGAATAGGGGGACAGGGAATAGATGCCGGGAAGGTCGACGATGGTGACGGCCTTGCCCTGAATCTCCGCCTTTCCCTCTTTTTTCTCGACGGTGACGCCCGGCCAGTTGCCGACATACTGGTTCGAGCCGGTCAGCGCGTTGAAAAGCGTTGTTTTGCCGGCGTTCGGATTCCCCGCGAGCGCGATCTTCATTTCGCGCCTGTCGTGCGCAGTGCCGTCATAGTTCCGCGCGTGGAAATCCAGCTCATGCTCATGTCCGAGCATCATGCGGCGCAGCGTTTCGGGGTCGTGCCGGTGCATCGCAAGGCGGGTCTCGCCCTCGTGCGCGCTTCTGTGCTTTTTCCACGATGCGGTTCCGGCCTCAGCGATGACGATCTGTGCCGCGTCGCTTGCGCGGAGCGACATTTCATAGCCGCGCAGCGTGACCTCGATAGGGTCGCCGAAGGGCGCTATCTTTTTGATGTAGATTTCCGTTCCCGGGGTCACGCCCATATCGACGAGACGCCGCTTGACGGCGCCGTTGTCGTTATCTGTTGAGAGAACTATGCCGCTCTGTCCGGGGCGAAGGTCAGAAAGAAACCTGGCTGCTTCCATATCCCTGAACCACCTTTAGCCTTGATTATCAGAAAAAGCTTACTACGTCCCGCCCGGCTTGTCAATAACGGGACGATGCCGGGGACCGGCGCGCGGAGAGATCGTCAAGCCTTTGACACGGAATTGTGGCAATATTGTCCTGTTTTCGCGGGTTTTGGCGGGTATAAATATAAAAAATAGCTATCATTCCGGGCCGGTATATGATAAAATGAACAATATATTTCTCCCGATACACAATACTGCAAGGAGTTGTATTCATATGGAAAAGATAACTCTCTATATCGACGGCAGAGCGATCGAAGCGGAAAAGGGACAGACCGTGCTGGAGGCTGCGCTTGCCGCCGATTACTATATCCCGCATCTCTGTACCCACCCGGATCTGCCGGTGCAGGGCAACTGCAATCTCTGCGTTGTTAATATCGAAGGCGTCGAGGGCTCTGTCTGCGCCTGCGAGACTCCCGCGGAGGACGGCATGAAGGTCACCTCCAAAAGCGAGAAGCTCTCTCACGAGAGGAGCGTTGCCATGGAGCTCATGCTGGCCGGTCACCCCCATGACTGCACGGGCTGCAAGATGTATCTCAAGTGCGAGCTTCAGGCGATGATGCAGTATCTCGGGACCGTCCATGCCCGTATGCGCAGCATCCACCGCGAAGCAAACAACATTAATACAAATAACCCGCTCATCGTCCGCGAGATGGAGCGCTGCATCCAGTGCGGCCGCTGCGTGCGCGCCTGCGATGAGATGCGCAAGGTCGGAGTCCTTCAGTACAACAAGCTCGGGGGCGAGACCTATATCGGAACTCGGGACGACATGCCCCTGGGCGAGGCAGGATGCCGCTTCTGCGGCGCCTGCGTAGAGGTGTGCCCGACGGGCGCGCTCCAGGACGTCGAGGGCATTTTCAGAACGGACCTCCCGCGCGAGCAGGCGCTCGTGCCCTGCCAGGCCGAGTGTCCCGCGCACATCGACATTCCCGCGTATATCCGCGCCATCCGCGAGGGCGACTGCGATTCCGCCGTCGGCATAATCCGCGAAAAGGTGCCCTTCCCCCACGCGCTGGGCTATGTCTGCAACAACCGCTGCGAGACCGGATGCAAGCGCAAGGGACTCAACGACCCCATCTCCATCCGCAACCTCAAGCGCTATGCTGTCGAGCACGATGAAACTCATCGCTGGAAGGAAAAATACCTTGCGGCAAAGCCCCGCACCGGCAAAAAGGTCGCCGTTATCGGCGGCGGAGCCTGCGGCATGACGGCTGCGTTCTATCTCAACAAGGCCGGTCACGACGTTACCGTTTTCGAGGCCAAGAAGATCCCCGGAGGACATATGACCTCCGGTATGCCCGAATACCGCATCCCCACAAAGGACGTCCTCGCCGAGATCGAGGTCATAAAGGAGAGCGGCGTCAGGGTCGTCTGCGACACGAAGATCGGAAACGCCGCCGAGCTCAAAAAGGATTACGACGCGGTCCTCGTCGCCATCGGCACCAGCGTCGGCAAAAAGCTCGGCTATCTGCCCGGCGCAAACTTCAAACAGGTCTATTCCGCGCTTGACATTCTTCAGGCAAACCGTCTCGGCCTGCCGATAGACCTTGGGCAGACCGTTAACGTTATCGGCGGCGGCAACGTCGCGTTTGACGTTGCGTGTACGCTCATCCGCATGGGCAAGACCGTGAACGTCGTCTGCCTTGAAAAGGACGCCTCCCAGGCAAGCCCGGACGAGCGCGACCTCGGTCTTGAGGACGGCGTGAACCTCTTCGACAGCCACTCCAACGAGGCGATACTCGGCACCGAGGAGCAGGTCACCGGCCTTCAGGTGCATAAGATAAGCTCGTTTTACTTCCACCCCGAGACCCGCGCGCTGGTCGAGGAGGCAGTTCCCGACAGCACCTATGTCATCCCCTGCGACAGCATCGTTTTCGCCGCCGGACAGGTCACGGGCCTGACCGACGCTTTCGGACTGGAGCTCAACCGCTTCGGCTATCCGATAGATCCCAGGACCGGCAAGAGCGAGTATACGACCTCGGTCGAGGGCGTTTTCGCCGCCGGAGACGTCATAACCGGGACAAAGTTCGTCATCGACGCGATTGCCGGCGGACGCGAGGCCGCTTCCCTCATGGACAAGTACCTCGGCGGCAGCGGCGATATCGACGAGACGATCGTCGAGCGCCGCCGCGACCCCGCGATCGGAAGGATCGAGGGCTTCGCCGCGCAGAGACGCGAGGAAATGGCTGTCAAGCCCGCCGCCGAGCGCCGCGACAACTTCCTGCCGATATCCGACGGACTGACCTGCGCTCAGGCCGAGTGTGAAGCGGGACGCTGCCTGCAATGCGACCTGCGCAAGGATATAACAAAGGTCCGCATGTGGACCGAATATGCCGTTAAGTAAGGAGGAAAAGTGAATGAACTGCGAACATAATGTCCAGCTTATACCTTCCGCCGATGAGATCTCCGTCCTGCCGGAGGGCGTCTGCCCCGTTGACTGGGCGAAGAAATGCATCGACCTTGCCCGCGCGGAAAACTGCGGCAAGAGCGTCATGTGCCGCGACGGAATGACCCAGCTTCAGGCCATCCTTACCGATCTCACCCGCGGCCGCGGGACAAGCGAGGATATCGAGCTTCTGCGCGACCTTGCAACGGTCATATCAAACTCCAGGGGCTGCGCGCTGGCCGCCAAAGCGGCGAAAAACCTGCTTTACAGCCTCGATCATTACAGCGACGAGTGGGATGCGCACTGCCGCAGAAAGCGCTGCTCGGCTCTCGTGTGTTATTATAATGTGTATGTCGATCCCTCTGCCTGCAAGGGCTGCGGCGACTGCATAAAGGCCGCGCCGGCCGGCGCGATCGCCGGCGGAGAGGGACTTATCAGCGTCGTCAAGGATGATTCCGCACTCAAAAACGCTGAATTTCTCGCCGTCTGCCCGAACGGTGCGCTGAAGAAATACGGCGCCGTGAAGCCCCGCTCTCCCGAGGAGCCGGTGGCGGTCGGTTCCTTCTCCGCGGAGGGCGGGCGCCGCCGCCGCAGGGGTTGACAAAGCGCCCGGCGTCTGATAATCTGAATACATACAAAAGAATCCGTATCGTTCGGCCTCGGGGCATGGACAATACGCAAAAAACGAGCAAAAAAGCCCTGTTTTTACAGGGCTTTTTTCTTTTTACGGGAATAATAAAAATGATATATCTAACAGGAGGAAAACCGCAATGAAACACCTAGAAGCCGACATTGTCGTTGTAGCGGCCGGCCTTTCCGGACTCACAGCCGCGACGCAGGCAGCCGAAAAGGGCGCAAAAGTTATCGTTTTTGAAAAAAGCGCCACGACCGGCGGCGCCGCCAACATGGGTATGGCGTTCTTTGCCGTCGAGTCCAAGTATCAGCGCGACCAGATGGACACATATACGAAGGACGACGCGTTCCGGTTCTTCATGGAATACACACACTGGAAGGCCGACGCCCAGACCGTCCGCCGCTGGTTCAACATGTCCGCCGACACGGTCGAGTGGGTCGAGAATTTCGGCGTTGAGTTTCTCGGCGTATATAAGTACTTCCAGGACAGCCGCTGCACCCAGCACATGGTCAAGATCCCCGGCGCGACCAAGCCCGCGGAGCGCCAGGCAAGCCGCATGGTCAAGCTCATGACCGACTACGCAACTGAACTGGGCGTTGAGTTCCATTTCAACACCCCCGTGAAAAAGATACTCACCGGCGACAAGGGACAGGTGCTCGGCGTTATGGCGTGCGACGAAAACGGCGAGGAGATAGAGTGCCTCGCGGACGCCGTGATCGTCGGCACCGGCGGCATCGGCAACAACGTCCAGATGATAAAGGACGAGCTCGGCTTCGAGTGGGGCAAGGATATGTTCACCTTCCGCATACCGGGCATGGACGGCGACGGAATGAAGATGGTCTGGGAGATCGGCGGAGCAAAGATGCCGCTGAACATGGAGGTCATCTATAACACCCCCGGCACGACGGACGTTTTCAAGACCCTTTCCGAGGTCATGCGCCAGCCCTCCTGCATCATGGTGAACCCGCACGGCGAGCGCATCATCAACGAGCAGATACTCAACAACACGACCTATACCGGCAACGCCATCCTCCAGCAGACCGGCCACCGCGCCTATACCATCATCGGCAGCGAGGGCATCGAGTATTTCAAGGAGCACGGCCTTGACTATATCACCTATCACCACAATGTCAAGGATATGACAAACTGGGAGAGCGAGAAGGCGGCATATTTCTCCGGCGCTCAGGGCGACGTTGAAAGCTCCGTTTTCGGCGCGGGCAACGGCGTTTCCTACCGCGATGAGAACAGCAGCGAGGCGGAGGAACAGAACTTCTACGAGTGCGACAGCCTTGAGCAGGTCGCGGAGATAATCGGCGTGCCCTATAAGAAGCTGAAAGAGACGATCGACGAGTATAACTCCTATGCCGGAGGCTATGACGCAAAGTTCCTCAAGCCGTCAAAGTGGCTGCGCCCGATAGCGGGAGACAAGTTCTATGTTGCGCGCCACTTCCCCTCCGGCTATGGCTCTCTCGGCGGCATCAAGGTCAACCACAACATGCAGGCGCTCGACACGAAGGACGAGCCTATCCCCGGCCTTTACGCCTGCGGCACCGACGCTGCCAACGTTTTCGCGGGAGAATACTGCTTCTATCATCCGGGCTCCACGATGAGCTGGGCGCTCAACTCCGGCCGCATCGCCGCGATGGAAGCCTGGGACTATATCGAGTCCGACGATTTCGTGGTGTGACATGAGCCCGCGGAGCTCAGAGACGTGTAAATAACAACGCGGCGCACCGGTTGACAAACCGGTGTGCCGCGTGTATTATGTGAGACTGCAAAAAGGCTATTCAGGGGGCTTGTATATGGCTGTGACCGGAAGAAAGCTGCGCGGGCAGATGTCGGAATCCATGCTGACGGCGGCGTTCATCATTCTGTCCGGCGGTTTGCAGGACGCTTATACATATCTTTGCCGCGGCAAGGTGTTTGCCAACGCGCAGACGGGCAATATCGTGCTTTTCAGCACCTATCTGTTTGAGGGCGACTGGGAGCGCAGCCGGAGCTATCTTGTGCCGATGCTTGCATTCCTGCTCGGAATATTTGCCGCCGAGTGCGTCCACCGCCGCTTCAAGAACAGGGAAAGGATACACTGGCGTCAGCTCATCATTCTGGCGGAGATCGTGCTGCTTTTCATCGTCGGCTTTCTGCCGCAGGAATACAACACCGCCGCCAACGCCGCCGTGTCCTTTGTCTGCGCCATGCAGGTGCAGACCTTCCGGAAGGTGCGCGGACACGTCTATGCCAGCACGATGTGCATCGGCAATATGCGCAGCGGGACCGAGGCGCTCTGCGCTTATTTCCACACGCACGAACGCGAGGCGCTGAATAAGGCGCTTGTCTATTTCGGCGTCATCGGCCTTTTCGCCGTCGGCGCCGGGCTCGGCGCGCTTTTGACGGAAAAGCTTGCCGTACACGGCATCTGGGTCTCGTGCGCGCTTCTGACGGTCAGTTTTCTTATCATGTTTATTCGCGAGGAGGAAAAGAAATGAGCCTTGTGTTCCCGCCGATCGGCGATGTGGACGTTTATGCCGAGAACAACCCGTTCATGGCCTACAATCATATCCGGATCACGGATATCGGAAAGGATGAAAACGGCGACTATTACGCGGAGGCCGGCGTTGAACTGATGCCCGAGTCGATGAACCTGCACGGCGCGGTCCACGGAGGACTGATCTATGGCCTTGCCGACTGCGTGGCGGGCGTTGCCGCGCGCTGTGACGGAAACGATTATGTGACGCAGAGCGCATATATCAATTTTCTGCGCAACACCGGTCACGGTGCGGTCCGCGCCCGTGCGGATATCGTCCGGCGCGGGCGGCACATGGCGGTCATCCGTGTCACGGTGCACGACGACGCGGACAGGCTCCTTGCCGACTGCACGGTGGACATGATGCGGACGGGAGCGTAAAAAAATATTATGCGCGGCCGGGAAGTTCTTCCCGGCCGCGCTTATGCATTTACCGTTCCGGCCTGGGCAGCGCCTCGAGCGCGGAATTGAATTTTTCCATAACTCCGGGGATGTCGATGCTCTGCGGGCATTTTCTTGCGCACTGGCCGCAGGATACGCA